>JADGCR010000050.1 GCA_015228895.1 Magnetococcales bacterium | reverse complement strand
GGCCTCAATGCGGGAGAAGTCCAGAACATCGTTGATGACCGTGAGCAGCGCCTTGCCCGAGTGGTGCATGGTTTCGGCAAAGCGTCGCTGCTCCGGGTCGAGCCGGGTTTCGAGCAGCATCTCCGACATGCCCAGGACCACGTTCATCGGGGTACGGATTTCATGGCTCATGGTGGCCAGAAACTCTGATTTGGCGTCGTTGGCTTTTTCCGTGATCAGCCTGGCCTTCTCCAACTCGTCATTCTTGTCCCGCATCGCCTGATCCGAACGGTTGCGTTCGCTGCACAACAACACTTCCGCCTGCTTGCGCGCGGTGTTGTCGGTGCCGATCAGCAGGTAGCCGATGATAATGCCTTGATCATCACGCAGTGCCGTAACCGACACGACCGCAGGAAAGCGACTGCCATCCTTGCGGATATAGGTCAGCTCGTAAATGTCCTCAATACCCCGTGAAGCCTTGAACACCAGGGCTTCAAAGCCTGGCGCAATGGGCGTGTCCAATTCAATGCTCAACGCCAGGGCACGCGCAATCACCTCCTTATGATCGGAAAGGTCGGCTGGCGTGATCCTGTTCAGCACCTCAACGGCTGCGTAACCCAGCATGCGTTCGGCACCGACGTTGAAGATCTGAATGACCCCCTGTGCGTCCGTGGCGATACTCGAGAAATTGGCACTGTTGAAAATCGCGTTCTGCAAGGCACCGGTTTTAAACAATGCCTCTTTGCGTTTGATTTTCATCACACCATTCGTCGAGTCGGCAGCGGAGCTTGACATGCCTGGATTGCAATTTTTTTTGGACATGGGTGCCTCTGTTTAAATGAGAACCGAACTTTTTAATTGTAATCATTCATGCGAAACCATACAAATTCACATTGGCATCATGAAAACATATTTTTTAATGCGTTGATAAGTTTTTTACCGGTTTGGTCGGATATGCATCACACCCGGCTTCCTGACTGCGTTGAATTTCCATGACATGGGCTGAGAGAGCGATGCGCGGCAATCGGGACTGTCCTCCGCCAGCAGGATGCGCAGACTTTATCGTATTGGATGCGGTGGACAATTCTACAGGCATGGTCTGGGATGCAAAGGTTACGATCTGCATTTGTTTGGATGGTAACGGCGACCCTTCTTGTGAGATTCTGCCATGTTGACAAGGTCGCCGTTGCTTTCCATACGCATGCCCAATGGGCCTTCGAGTTTCGCATGCGCATTCCTGAGTACGCCTTCTGCCATTCCGAAACGGACTTGGCATATCGACTGGTTCACTCAGAACTATGGACCAACTGGATCCACAGCAATCCCGGCCTCCTTGGACGAAGAATTGTCGTTCATACTGAGCCCTTTGTTGATTTTCTTCCTGTTGACTTTTTTTTCCCTCCGATCTTCTTGTGTTGTCTTTTTGCTTTTTTTAGATGTTTTTACGCTCAAATGTGACATGATTACCTCCAAATATTGATGATGTGATTTGTACACAATAACAATCTACGCAATTTTCAAGCCAAATTAAAGAAAGGTATCGTTTCTTTGTTTACAAAGACTATTATTGGCGTACATATTGCGGCAATCTTCCCTGTAAATTGATAAAAATTCTCCAGACGACTTGTTTGATTTGTTTTTTGTTTCAAAATTTGTCATTTCATGTAGCATGAAACAAAACGATTTCAAATTCATTTTGACACGTATGGACAACCATGAACGACAATATGCTTGCTTCGGATAGTGATAAAAATATCTCAATAGAGTATGAACGTGTGTTGAAAGAGCGTGAAATGCTAATCAATCGCACAAAAGCCGTTTTTCAGAGCGTGGATGATGCGATCATCGCCTTGGACGCTGCATGGCGCATCATCGAGATCAACGACGCCGCCACTCGGCTTCTGGAACTGGGTCCATCGGCCATGAACCAGCCATTGCAGCATGCAAGCCCACGGCTTTTCCTGAAAGTGGAATCCCTGCTGCGACAAGCTCATCAAGAGGGCGCAAGCAATCGTGCGGTATGTATGATTTCCATGCATGAAACCGGCACAGAACGTATTCTGAATTGCACAACATCACTTTTTCATGACCCTCTGGACGAAGCTCAAGGACTCATCCTGGTGATACGGGACGAGAGCCGATTGGTCATGCTGGAAAGAGAAACACGGACACGGCAGAGTTGGAATGGATTGGTGGGTTCCAGTCCATCCATGCAGGAAGTCTACGATCTGATCGAGCGACTGGCAGAAGTGGACTCCACAGTAATCATCACCGGCGAAACAGGTACCGGCAAGGAACTGGTGGCCCGTGCCCTGCACAATACCAGTCCCCGATCGCATCGCTCCTTTGTGGCAGTCAACTGCGCCGCGCTGCCGGTTGGACTGATGGAAAGCGAATTGTTTGGACATGTGCGAGGAGCCTTCACGAACGCTGTGCGCGACAAACCGGGCCGGTTCAAATTGGCTGACGGCGGCACCATATTCCTGGACGAGATTGGCGACATCTCCCTGGACATGCAGGTAAGACTTCTCCGTGTCTTGCAGGAACAGGTTTTTGAGGCTGTGGGGGACAATACGCCCATTCGAGTCAATGTGCGTGTAGTAGTTGCCACCCATCGCAATTTGCGAGAACGGGTTCAGGAAGGGACATTCCGTGAAGATCTTTACTACCGACTCAAGGTGGTCGAGATGCGGCTGCCGTCGTTACGGGAACACAAGGTTGACCTGCCCATGCTGATCGACCACTTCTTGAAAAAATTCAACACACAGATGAAGCGTTCAGTCAAAGGGATTAGTGATGAAGTGTTGGCGGCCATTATGGAACACGACTGGCCAGGCAATGTGCGAGAACTGGAACACACATTGGAGCATGCCATGGTCGTGGCGCCTCAGTCCATCCTGGCATGGGCCAACCTGCCCCACGACTTTCGGAACCAGTATTTTCCCGTGATGAAGCAGTTGAAACTACCGATCAATCATCGCGGACGTCCCTTGCAGAGCGGTTGTCCTGCTGGCGATGGGCCGAATAAAGAAACCATTTTGCAAGCATTGAAAGATTCGAGTTGGCGGTTGCAGTTGGCTGCCACCAAGTTGGGCATCAGCCGTAGCACCTTGTGGAGGCGCATGAAATCCATGGAATTGCGTAATCCAGGAAAAAAAAAATAGTATGGTCAGGCAAGGTCGCGTAATCATACGGGCAGGAATCCTGCCCCAGAACAGCCCGTGGATAAAACCGCTCTTGGCGCCCAGGATACCTACCATGTACTACTATCCCCAGGTTTCCGCGCTTCCCGCGAGGATTTTTTCAAGCTGCCAATTTTGTTAAAGATTCCGTTCTTGCATTCCGGGCGGTGATCAGGGCAGTGATGATGGATCGCCCCTTGTCGGTGAGATGGTAGCGGTGGGTTGTCGATCAGATCACGCACCCTCTTTTTGTTTCGGGCCACCTTCTCCGGCGGAATGGGCGGCTCCGGCAGCACCGGAACCGGCGGTCTGGATGGGAGATGGTCCAGAAAGACGCGCAGGGGAGGGAATTGGTAGCAGACGCGGGTGAGTGTCCGGAAAGCCTGCCTGACTCTGGGGCGGTCCGCCTCTTCGCTGAAGACCACGCGGGCGTCCAGGATGGCGTTCAACCAAGTGCCTGCCGTAGCCTTGACGGTATCCGCCGAGGGAAACCAACTCCATGCTCAGCCGCTTTGTGGTACCACTTCACAGCTTCTTTATCATCCTGTCGGCAACCGGTTCCTGTAAAGTACAGCGAGCCAAGATGAAAATAAGAATGGGCTTTAAGATACCACCTTTCAGATTCTTTGCAGTCCTGGGGGACACCATCGCCTGTTGAGTACATTTTACCAAGTTTCATTTGATCATTAACTGACCCCTGTTCAGCGGCTTTACGAATTTCATCAACCGATCGGCTCTCCAGGGAATAGCCTACAGATGGCACCATCACCAGGACCACTAGGGCAATGATCAACAAGCCGGTCACATGCATCATCATGTTGCGTTCCTCGTTCCGTTAAAGGAGGTGGTCGGTTCGGGCTTGGGCATCATGCAGATCGCATCACATCGGATAAATGATAAATTTGGTAAGCATACCCGTCCTGAACCTCCCACTTCCTGACGCGCCGACACGACTTCATCACGTACCGGTTCAGGATCGGCTTCACCTCTCCCTCTCCCGTTCCGCTCCGGTTTCCCGGACTTCTGATGCATTGCCGCCTCAAGCGTCATGATGTTCGGCTCTCCTCCTCGTTCGGCCCTTCGCCTTTCGGCTACTACGGCCTCGGCTGACTTCCCACTCCGGTTCGCACCGTCACCCTTTCAGGCGCAAAACGGGATCTCCCCAGGTAAGAACGTGATCCTTCACTGCGCAATCGCCGGATTTACGCCACCTGAGCTTTGACCACGAGAGCTTCGCGATCAATTGCCCGCTCGCCCTGCTCGGCACCGCCTCATATCCGGTTCTTGTCCATCGACTCGCAGCTTCGCTCCACGCTTCCTCCCCACGCTCGGTCACCCTCACGCAGTTGCGCTTCGCTTCATTCGCCGTGGTCAGCTTATGGGAGGACTTGCACCTCCAAGATCACGCCCATGCTGGGCGCACAACCCTGGGCAGTTTCCATGGACTCACCGGGGGCGATAATCGTCCATAAACAACCGTATTGTTTTTTATATGAAAACTCAGATTCAATGCAAGCAGAAAATATCGCGACTTAGGTCTGCCGGGCGGCAGACTATGCTTCTTCCTCATCCAGGCGCCGGGACCACTCGCGCAGGGTCAACAGGCAGCCGTCGTAATCATAGCTCTCCAGACCAGCGGCGATTTGCTGCCACAAGGATTCCATCCAGGCGGAGGAGGCCAGGGGTCGCATCTGGCGGACCACCTCTTCCGCCGCCACATCGTAGTCGGTCAGCAACTCCAGCGCCCGATCGATCAAGGCGTGCAACGCTTCCCGGTCCTCATGGGGCGGGACGAACGGTTCCTCACCGGCAGGGCCGCTGGCGGCGAGAAAAGACCGAATGGCCGCCAGGCTCTCCTCCAGCCGCGACACGACATCATCCAGCAAAGGCTTGATGCGCTTCCGGCCCGGTCGTAAACGCACGGCGGCTTCGAGTTGCCGGGCGGCGCGGCTCAAGGCCATGGCGCCGATGGTGGCGCCGACCCCTTTGAGGGAGTGGGCTTTGCGCTCCAGGAGTTCCCACTCCTTCTCCTCCAGCCGCCTGCTCATCTCGCGGGCGTCATCCTCGTGATGCTGAAGAAATTTCACCAACACCTTGCCATAAAGCTCCTGGCTGCCCCCCATGGATTTCATCGCCGTGCGGATGTCCAGAATCGGCTGCTCCGTCTCCGGGAGAGAGTCCGCACTCCGGGCGGAAGCCGGTGACGACGCCGACTCCGGCAACGCGCCCTGCGGACGCATCCAACGGGCCAGCACCGCCCGCAGGGATTCAGGATCGAACGGCTTGGCGAGATGATCGTTCATCCCCGCCTGAAGGCACAGCTCCCGATCCCGCTGCATGGCGTTCGCGGTCATGGCGATGATGGGCAGTGCGCCAAGCTCGGGCCGGGCGCGGATGATCCGGGTGGCATCCACGCCGTCCATGACCGGCATCTGCATATCCATCAGCACGGCGTCGCAGGATTCCCGTTCCAGCCAGGAGAGCGCCTCCCGACCGTTGACGGCGATGGAGACCCGCATCCCCATCGCCTCCAGCAACTCTTTGGCCACCTGCTGGTTGACCTCGTTGTCCTCCACCAGCAACAGGTGCAATCCCACGAACTCCCCGCCCGACGCCACGAACTCGCCCGCGGAATCCCGCTCGCCCAGCCGAACCATCTCCTCCTCCGTGACCCGGCCAGCCCGGATCGTAAAACTGAAACAGCTTCCCGCGTTCGACGCGCTGGTCACCGAGATCTCCCCGCCCATCAGGCCCACCAGATCCCGGGAGATGGCCAGCCCCAATCCGGTGCCGCCGTACCTGCGCGTCGTGCTGCTGTCGGCCTGATGGAACTTCTGAAACAGCCGCTCCATCTGTTCCGGGGTCATACCGATGCCGGTATCGCGCACCTCGAAACGCAGCACCATCTCATCACCGTCCTCCGAAACCAGGGTCACCGCCACCTCCACCCGCCCCGCCTCGGTGAACTTCATGGCATTGCCGGTCAGATTGATCAGCACCTGGTTCAAACGCACCGGATCCCCCCGCAATCCGTCCGGCACCCCGTCCCCACGGGTCACGGTCAGAACCACCCGCTTCTCACAGGCCTTGACCTGCATCACCGATTCCAGACTTTGCAGAATGGCGCCCAATGAATAGGGAACCGTCTCGATCTCCAGCTTGCCCGCCTCGATCTTGGAAAAATCCAGAATATCGTTGATGATGCGCAACAGACCGTTGGCGCTCCCCTGCAACTTCAGAAGATAGTCCCGCTGCTGGCCGGTCAGTCCCGTGCGCAGGCAGAGATGACAGAAGCCGATGATGGCATTCATGGGGGTGCGGATCTCGTGGCTCATGTTGGCCAGGAAATCCCCCTTGGCGCGGCTGGCCTCCTCGGCCAGCTCCTTGGCGGCCAGCAGTTCCCCCTCCATGGCCCGGCTGCGCGCCAGGGAGCGATCCAGCAATTCCATGGCGCGGCTCTTCTCGGCCACCTGCTCCTCCAGATCCAGGGTCCGGGCCGCCACCCGCTCCTCCAGATCCTTCTGGATCGCCCACAGCTCCCGGGTGCGCGCTTCGAAGATGGCGGCCAGCTCCTCCAGCTCGTCCCCGGTACCCACCGGGGCGATGGAACGCGGACTCTCCCGGCAGGTGGCACGCACCCGTTCGCACAGATCGAGAATCGGCCTGGCGGCCCGGTCGCCGGCGCGAAAGGCCAGCAGAATCGCCACGATCATCACCGCCAGTCCCATGAGGGTGGCATCGATGATGCTCTCCCGGACCGGACCGCGCACCAGCCCGCCGGCCACGACCATCCGGTGCCGGATCCCCAGATCCCGCAGGCTCTCCTGTTGGGCGGTGGCCTGGAATTCAAGGCTCAAAACATCTCTGGTTTCCAGAGGACGGCTCTGGTAAAGCAGCCTCTCCCCCTGGAACAGGAGATGCTGAACCCCTTTCTGACTGGGCAGCACCATGGCCGCCAGGCTGACCAGATCGAAATAGACCACCACCGCGCCCTGGATGGTATTGTAGAACTCGATGGAGTGGCTCATGACCAGATATTGCCCGCTCGGATCGATCATGGGCGCGGCATCGCTGAAGGCGAGCGCGTTGCGCACCACCATGGAGTCCCGGAACTCCGGGCCGTCATCCCGATCCACGAACAGGGGCCGGCCATCGAAATTGACCAGCAGGAACAAGGCGACATGCCGACCACTGGCGAAATTGCGCGCCAGTTGGGAGAGCATGGGATTCTGCCGCTCCCCCTCCACCATGCCGGAGACCACCAACGGGTTGTGCGCCAACTGTTCCAGATTCTGGCGCAGAAAATCGATCTGCTGCTCCAGCTTGCCGAAGGTCTCCACCCCCTTGTCGCGCAGGTCGGCGAGCAACTCCCGGCGGAAGGTGGCCACCATCTCCGCCTGCAACAGGCTCAACACCAGAAGCAGGGCGATTCCCACCAGGGCGGCGAATTGCAGGATATAGCGGCGTTTCAGCCGACCATGCACGGGAGCGGGCGTCATGGCGCGCCCTTTTCCGGCGCCGGGACGATCCGGCCCTCGGCGGTCATGCGGGCCAGACGGTAATCATCCGGCCCAAGGGCGTCGTGATGCCGGGCATCGAAAGGCGGAGCATAACGTTTCACCACCCCCTCGTATTCCCGGATCCGCTCCAGCGCGTCGCGCACCGCCGGACGCTCCACGCTGTTGCCCTGGCGTATCGCCCGGGCCAGAATGCGCACCAGATCATAGGCGTGGGCGAAACCGGGACCTTGCAGAAGCCGTTCGTCGTTCTCCAGGCGCAAGGCGGCCCGGTAGCGCTCCATGAGCTTGATGCCGACGGGCTCCGCGCCGGGCATGGTGAAAAAGAGGGTCTGGGGAAAACGCAGATCCATTTTGCCCATCAGCCGCAGCCGGGCCGGATCGAGGCGCGCGCCCAGCAGGCTCCAGTGGGAGAGCACCGGCATGGCGGGAAATTTCTGCGCCAGCTCCTCCAGAAAAACCATGCTCTCGTCCGGGGTGTCCACCAGCACCACCACCTCCGCGCCGCTGTCCCCCACGCCGGTCACCTGTTGGGCGGCGGAGGTGATGCCGTTATCGAGCCACCAGACCCCCACCGGCGCCAGGCCCAAGGAGGTCAGATGCTGATGCATGGTACGTCCGATCTGCTGTCCCCAACTGGAGTTCTCCAGCACCAGCGCCACCCTTTTGCCCCGCTTCAGGGCGGCATTCACCAGGTAAGGTCCGGCCCAGCCGTCGTTCAGGCTGATCCGGAAGGCGTAATTGGGGGTGAAACCGTTCTCCACCAACCGTTGCGCCGCAGACCAGGGCAGCAGCAGCGGCAGTTCGAGCTGATGGACCAGATCCAGCTCGGCGTTGACCACCACGCTCTTCTGCCCGCCCAGAACCGCCACCAGCCCTTTCAGTCCGGAAAAAAAGCGGATGTTCTCCACGCCGCGGGTAGCCAGGCCGTAATGATCCCGGGCGATCAGACGCAACGGCCTGCCCAACACCCCGCCCTCCCGATTGATCTCCTCCACGGCCAGGGAGGCCCCCTGAATGATCTCCAACCCCGTCAAGGCACTCTCGCCGGAGAGCTGGAGATCCGCCCCGATCAGCAGCGTCTCCCGGCCATCCGCGCTGGCCAGTTCCGGCAGGAGCAACGCCTCCTCCGTTTTGGCGATCACGTCCGCGCCGATCATTTCGGCGAATCTGCCGGGCAGATGGGCCACCTCCCGACGCAACCGCTCCCGCGCCCCGGCGTCGAGGGCATGCACCTCCACCCCGGCCTTGCGGATGGTCTCCAGAAACCCCGCTTCGCGGCGCAGACTCTCCTCCCGCTGCCAGGGGGTCAACGTACGGGCGGCATCCATCAGCAGACGCTGCTCCTCGCCCCCCAGAGTGGCGAGGAACTTCCGGCTGATGGCGAACAGATAGCCCAGATAGGCATGCCCGCTCAAGGTCAGATGGGACTGCACCTCGTGGAATCCCATACTGACGATAGCCGCCAGCGGGTTCTCCTGGGCCGCCACCACGCCTTCCTCCAGGGCCTTGCGAGTGGCGTGGAAATCGATGGAGATGGGCAGGGCGTTCCAGAGACGGAACTGCTCCATGATCACCCGGTTCTTCATCACCCGCACCCGCAGGCCGGCGAAATCCTCCGGTCCGCGCAGCGGACGGTTGGCGGTGAAGTGCTTGAAACCGTTCTCCCAGATGGTGATCCCCTCCAGGCCGATGGCACGGACCTTGTCCAGCAGAATCCGGCCCGGATCCCCGTCCAGGGCCTGATGCAACGCCTCTCGCGTGGGAAAATAGAACGGCAGATCCAGAACCTGCATGGCGGGCAGATCCACGGTCAGCTTGGCGGTGGGGATCAGCAGCATGGAGAGTTCGCCGCGCCTGGCCATCTCCAGCATCTGGTCGTCGGTGCCCAGTTCCTGGTTGGGATGTACGCTGATGCGCATTCTTCCATGACTGCGCGCATCCACCTCCCCGGCGAAACGCATGGCCGCGGCATACAGGGCCGTGCCCGCCGGGATGTTCAACCCGAGCCGCACCCCGGCCTTGGGCTCCTGAACCGGCACGCTTCCGGTCTCGTCCGGACCGCCCAGATTCCGGTGCAAGCGATAACCCAAAACCGTCAGCACCAGAACCAGCAGCACGACCAGGGCCGCTTGCAGTTGCCGCTCCCCGCTCCCTGCGCCCAAACGGAGATTCAAAAGAGACGCTCCCACAGGATCAACCCCCAGACCAGCGCCACGATGAGCAGCCCGATCAGCACGGCGGCGGAACCCAGATCCTTGGCCCGTCCCGCCAGGGGATGGTGCTCGGGTCCGATGCGATCCACCACCGCCTCGATTCCGGAGTTCAGCAACTCGATGACCAGAACCAGAAGCAGCGAGCCCACCAGCATGCCACGTTCCAAAGCCCCGTTCCCCAGCCAGAAGCCCAGGGGGATCAGTGCCAAGGCCAGGGCGGCCTCCTGACGGAAAGCGGCCTCGTGGCGCCAGGCGGCCCGCAAACCGGCCCAGGAGTAACCGGCGGCGTCAATCACCCGGGTCAGCCCCGTGGCACCGGGTTTCATCGCTCCCTCCCATGCGCACAACCATTCATCACCACGCTCCCAAAGCAAGAAAGCGGCGCACCAGCAACCCGGCGCGCCGGGAAAAGACCAAACCCACATGCATGACCGGCAAGGTGAAGTGCCAGGCTCCGGGCAGTCGGGTTTCCGCCACCGTGATCACGCCATCGTTGGGCTCTTCCAACCCCCAGATCAGGTGGCTCCATCCGAGCGCCAGGGTTCCGGCCAGCACCCCGATCCTCCGGCCCGGCGGGGTCTCGAAGCACCGCTGCCCGTCCAGCGCACGATTCAGACTCTCGCCCAGCAGACGCGCCCCCACCGGCCAGCGCGCCAGACGGCGGGCGGAAATCGAACCCTGGAAAGGGGCGCCGAGCGCCACCATGCGGCCAATCGGCGCCTCCGGGTGACACTCCAGCATGCGCAACGCCACCAGGCCACCCAGACTGTGGCAGACCAGATGCACGGAACCTTGCGGAACCGCGCCCAGACCAGAGCCGAAACGCGCCTCCAGAAACATCCACAACGCCGCCGCGTTCTCCTCCAGACCGCGCCGCACCGTGGGATATTCGAACAATACGGTGCGATAGCCGCTACGGCGCAGACGGGCGTCCAGCAAGGTGAACTCCGCACCGTTCATCCACAAACCATGCACAAAAACCACGCTCTCCACCCGCAGCCACCTCGCCAGGAAAACGCTCGATCCAGCACGCCATCATGGCACAATTCCGCGCCTGGAAAACGCTCGATCCAACACGCCATCATGGCACAATTCCACGCGCTTGCCACCTGCTGAACCCCTGCGCCTGCGTTTTTTTACTTTTCAAGCCGATCATTCATGTCAGGAATCACTTCTAACCCTGGAGAGTCCATCATGAAAAAAGACAAAAAAATCCGTATGGTACAAAAGTCGCTGCGCTTTCCCGAAACCCTCGCCGAGTGGCTGGGCAGCCGGGCGGAAGCGGAACGGCGCTCCTTCAATCAGATCGTCGTCATGGCGCTGGAGCAGTTGCAGAGGCATGAAGGGATCCCGCTCCCGGAAGGGGCGTCTCCGTAACCGACCCTCCGCATCCCCTTCCAGGGAGCGTGGGCAAAGATGTCGCCCTCCTGGAAGAGGATGCGGAAAAACCTCGCTGGAGCACGTCATGAGCTACCGATATTTGGACAGCATGCCGACCGGCTGGCCGGAGCCGCCGCTGGCGCCGGACACATCCCGGCAGGAGAGCGCCACAGGAGGATGCGGGCCGGAACCCGGCCCGGCATTTCCCTTTCCGTTCACCTGGCGCTGGGAGTCGCGCCTCGCCCGGGTCCCGTTCCGCCGTCCGGCACCGGCCTGGCCGTGGCCTACGCCACCTTGAAGCGGGCCACCAGGGCTTGCAGCTCTCCGGCCATGCCGGTCAACTGGCTGGCGCGCCGGTCCAGTTGCACGATGACGCCGCCCACCTCCCCGACGCTCTGATTGACCCGCGCCATGGCCCGGGAGATCTCTCCGGTCGCGCTGGCCGCCTCGGCGACGCTGCGGGTGACCTCTCCGGCCCCCCGGGAGGCGTGCGACACGTTGTCTGCCACCTCATGCATGCCGGCGTTGGCCTGTCCCATCTGCTCACCGACCTGCATCAGACTGGAAAAAACCTCCATGACGCGCGCGGCGTTTGCCGTGATGCCCGCCACCGCACCCTCCAGGCGTTCGGTCACCGCGCTGGTCTCCCGGGCCGACTGGTCCATGGCCCCGGCCACGGTGGCGGCGGAGGCGGATTGCGTGTTCACCGCCTGCAAAATCTCACCGTTGACGTTGGCGATCCCCTCGATCAGCCGCACCACCTGACGCACCACCTCCTCCACGCTCCCGGACTGCTGCTGGATCAACAACACCTTCTCCTGGATCATCAGGGTGGCGTGGCCGGTCTGACGCGCCAGTTCCTTCACCTCGTTGGCCACCACCGCGAACCCCTTGCCGGCATCACCGGCTCCGGCGGATTCG
>JADGCR010000501.1 GCA_015228895.1 Magnetococcales bacterium | reverse complement strand
CTGCGCCAGTTCCCGGTGGCCGGTGGACAGGTTGTCCAGCACCACCGTGGGGACCCCCTGAGCGTGCAACGCCTTGTTGACATGGGAGCCGATGTAGCCGGCTCCACCCACCACGAGTACATGGTCCTTGAGAATCACCGCGGGTTCCAGAAATGTAAAGTGTGTTGGCCAGCTTGGACTGGCGCAGGGAATCTTTTTAATGTATATTGATTAACCTGCGAATAAAATCAAGTCCTCTCGTGCGCCTCCCCGGTGCGGGGGCAGGGAAACGGTTGACCTGGGGGCGGGATGGGGGGATACAATGCGGGACGCTTCAACCTTTTTGAAATTCAGCTTGAACGATCCGTCCAATGGAGACAAAATGACGGCAAGCCAGAGGGCGCTGCCGGCGGGCGCGGGAGCGACGGTCGCCGTTCCTTGTGAAAAATGCGTGCTTGATATGTTGTTTCTGGAGATTTTTTTAATGACTGGCTATCCATCGTGATACGCATCTTCCGCCATTATCTGTCGCGCTGGTCGCTGATGCTGCTGGTCATGGAGGCCTGTGCGGCGACCCTGTCCGTCTATGCCGGCGTGAGCATGCGTTTTTCCGGCCTGGAACACCACGATGAGATCCATGGGGAGATGCTGCTTCCCAGGGCGCTGTTTTTTGCCCTGGTGACCGTGACCAGCCTGGCCGCGACCGGTCGCTATCAGCGTCTGATGGAGGAGGGATTCTCCGGCGAGTTGTTGAACGTCGGCTTGAGTTTCACCATCGGCCTGGTGACGGCCAGCATGCTTTTTTATGTCTTTCCCGACCTCTTTATCGGGCGGGGCGCCTTCGCCTACGCGCTCCTGTTCTCGTTTGTCCTGATCCTGCTGGTGCGCCTGCTCTTTTTCCACTATATGCTCGACCTGGACATGCTGAAACGGCGCGTGATCGTCTTCGGGACCGGCGGCAACGCCAGCCTGGTTTCGGAGACCGTGTTCCTCTCCGGTCAGTCGGATTGCATCATCCTGGGTTATTGGCCGGTGCCGGGACAACCCGAACTGATCGACAAGGCCAGGATCATTCGAGACGCGGAGGATCTGTACGACTTTACCATCCGGAATGGCGCCGATGAAATCGTCGTGGCCCTGGATGGACCGTTTCCGAATCTGTACATGAACGAAATTCAGGAATGCAAGATGCGGGGCATACGGATCATGGACCTGCTGGAGTTCTGCGAGCGGGAGCGGCATATCATCAACACCGATGTCATGGAGGTCGCCTGGTGGATCTTTCACTCCGACGCCTTGTATCAGGGGCCGTGGCGTGACGCGGTCAAGAAGATGTTCGATATCTCCATCAGCATCCTGCTGGTGCTGCTCACCAGTCCGCTGATGGCCGTGGCGGCGCTGGCGATTCTCCTGGAAAGCGGGTGGCGCGGTCCGGTGTTGTACTCCCAGGAGCGGGTCGGTTTCGGCGGACGGGTCATCGCGGTCAAGAAGTTCCGCAGCATGCGCCCCGACGCGGAGAAGGACGGCATCGCCCGCTGGGCGCAACAGGATGACGACCGCATCACCAGGGTCGGCTGGGTGATGCGCAAATTCCGCATCGATGAGCTGCCCCAGTTTTTCAATGTGCTCAAGGGGGAGATGAGTCTGGTGGGTCCCCGCCCGGAGCGTCCCGTGTTCGTGGACGCGCTGCGGAAAAAGATCCCCTATTACTCCGAGCGGTTGCGGGTGAAGCCCGGCATCACCGGATGGGCGCAAATTCTCTACGGATACGGGGCGTCCGAGGAAGACGCGGCAGAAAAATTGAAGTATGATCTCTATTATGTCAAGAATCGCAGCTTGTTTCTGGATCTGCTGGTATTGATCCACACGGTGGAAGTGGTCCTGTTTGGCCGGAGCGCCACGGGACCCAGGGAACTGGGAATGCAACGGGGGGTTCCGGATTGAAGGGAAGGCTTGCTGGTTGGCTTTCCCGGCCCCGTGGGTACTTTCTGTCGGTCGCATGAATCATCAAGGCGTGGATTGGAC
>JADGCR010000500.1 GCA_015228895.1 Magnetococcales bacterium | reverse complement strand
TGAAAATGCATCTATACTTTTGTCACAGGCATCATGCATGGACAAAGCCAAACTGGAACATTCCTTATCTTTAAAATTTCTCTTTGGATTTTTCCTGGCTGGCGGGAGAAATGAATCTGCATCCAACGGGTAAAATACCCACCGGAAAGCTTCCATCGACCTGCCTTTGGCATTTGAAGGAGGGCATGGAATCCCACAATCATTAAGTTTTTTTACCTCTGTTTGATAGACAAGCTTCTCCATCTGCCCCCACTCAAAATGAGTACCTCAATCGCGCACAAACATCACAACATCCCATCTTCCGCCGGAAAAGCCCTGGCCTCCTTGCTCTCCCACCAGGTGAAGATGGCGTCCAGGCCTCGGAACAACTGGTCTTCATCCAGCCCGTAACCCACCAGACGCACGTCGGGCACCTCGAAACCCAGGTAGTCCACCGGCACCATGGTCGGCAGGCTGACCGTCTTGTGCAGCAGCACCGCCACCCGCATCGAGGCCGGATCCTGGGCTTTCAGCAGCTCCAGCAGACGTTTCATGCTGCCGCCGGTGTCCATCAGGGCGTCCACCACGATGACATCCCGCCCCGCCACCAGATCCAGATCCTCACGGGTGAAAACGAAGGTCTCGGTTTCCGCGCGGGCATGGGCGAAGATCACCGGCACGGGCCGGGAAAGGGCCCGCATCAGATCGGCTCCGAAAAGAAAGCCACCCTTCAGCACCACCACCAGCAGCGGCAACGCCTCGCTGGAGAGATCCTCCTCGATCTGGATGGCCAGCTCCTGAATGCGGGATTGCAGATGCTCCCGATCGATGAGCAGTGTCTGTTGCCGCAATCCGGAGTCCATGGCGCCCCTCCCCGATTGGATCACGCCCTGTTTTTCTTCAGGAAGCGTTCCAGGAAGTTGAGGCTGTAACGCCCGCTCTGGAAAGCCCCGTCGCGCAGAATGCGCTGATGCAGGGGAATGGTGGTGGAAATGCCGCCGATGACGAATTCATCCAACGCCCGACGCATGCGGGCCATGGCCTCCTCCCGGTCGGCGCCGTAGGTGATGAGCTTGCCGATCATGGAGTCGTAGTAAGGCGGAATACGGTAACCGGCGTAAACCCCGGAGTCGATGCGCACTCCCCCGCCGCCCGGCGGATGGTACTCGGTGATCACACCGGGCGAGGGTATGAAGTTGCGATCCGGATCCTCGGCGTTGATGCGGCATTCGATGGCCCAACCCCGCATCGTCACCTGATCCTGGGTCAGGGAGAGGGGCTCCCCGGCGGCGATGCGAAGCTGCTCCTTGACCAGATCGAGCCCGGTGACCAGCTCCGTGACCGGGTGTTCCACCTGAATGCGGGTGTTGACCTCCAGGAAGAAGAACTCGCCGTTGTTGTACAGGAACTCGAAGGTGCCGAGGCTGGAATAACCCACCTCCCGGGCGGCCTTGGCGGCCATTTCGCCCAGACGGGCGCGGGTGGCGGCATCGAGTACCGGAGAGGGCGACTCCTCCAGCAGCTTCTGGTGACGCCGCTGCAGGGAACAGTCCCGCTCGCCCAGATGAATGGCGTTGCCGTGTTTGTCGGCCATGATCTGGATTTCGATGTGGCGGGGATTTTCCAGGTATTTTTCGATGTAGACGTTTTCGTTCTTGAAGAACTGTTGCGCTTCGCTGCGGGCCACGGAAAAGGCGTTGATCAGGGCGGCGTCGGAGTGGACCACCTTCATGCCCCGCCCGCCGCCGCCGCCGGCGGCCTTGATGATGATGGGATAGCCGATCTGACGGGCCACCTCCAGAGCATTGTCCTCGCTGCCCACCACGCCGTCCGAACCGGGCACCACCGGCAGGCCCGCCTTCTGCACGGCGGCCCGGGCCCGAACCTTGTCCCCCAGCAGACGGATCACCTCCGGCTCGGGACCGATGAAGGTCAGCCCGGAGGCGCGCACGATCTCGGCAAACTCGGCGTTTTCGGAGAGAAAACCGTAACCGGGGTGGATGGCCTCGGTATCGGTGATCTCCGCC
>JADGCR010000004.1 GCA_015228895.1 Magnetococcales bacterium | reverse complement strand
TGGATGGACGCGGCCCGTTTGGCGGCCCAGATGAGTACCTGCGCCTCGGGCCGCAAGGTGGGCGCGGTGTTTGTGCGTGACAAGCGTTTGCTGGCCACGGGGTTCAACGGGGTTCCCAGCGGTTATCCCCATCCCACCCTCTGCGCCCGGCGGGAGGCGGGTATTCCCAGTGGCCAGGGCCTGGAATTGTGCGTCTGCGCCCACGCGGAGGCCAACGGGGTCGCCAACGCCGCGCGTCATGGGGTGTCTTTGGAGGGGGCCATGGTCTACGTCACCTGCCAGCCCTGCGCCTCGTGCATGGGGATGCTGGCCAATGTGGGGATCAGACAGGTGATCTTCGGCGGCCCTTATCCCGATGCCCGCTCCCAATCCATCGCCGACTACGCCGGGATCGAATTGATCTGTCTGCCGGAGTCCCGGCAGTGACGTGTGGCGCCGTCAGGCGCTCCCCATCCCCTCCTGAGCCAAGGCGCGCATCCTGGCGACCTGTTCCGGGTCCCGCACATGCTCGATGCAACTGTCGCAAGGGGGTTGGCGTCGGGTGGGGGCGATGAGGGCGCGGCGCCATTCCACCAGGGGGCTGTCGGCATACGCGGCGAACAGATCGGCAAAATCATCGAGCTGACCGACCTTGTGGCGTTGATGCTCCGGCGCGTCCGGATGCAGATGACAGCAGGGGAGAATGGAGCCATCCCAGCCGATGTAGAGATCGTTGAAGGGCAACTGGCAAGGCATGTCCGGATAGGTCGCGCCGCCGATGTGGGGCATCAATTGGCCGCGATTGGACCCTACGACGTGATAATTGGATACAAATACACGATGTTCCATGGGAATTTCGGGGAACGAGGCCACCAGCTGATGCCCGGGGGAGAGACCGTCAACCTTCGGGGTCATGCCCAACCGTTTTCCCAGGGCGTCCAACAACTGGCTCACCTCCGCGTCGTTCCATTCCGCCTTGCAGTGCAGGGAGATGGACAGGTAGTCGAGTCCGGCTCCGTGCAGGCGGTACAGATAGTCCCGGTTCAGATAATCGCCGTTGGTGTAGATCAACATCAGCGCTTTTGGGCAATAGTGCTTGAAAAGCGCCATCTTGTCGCATAGATTCGGGTCCGCCAGTGGTTCGTTGTAGTCGTTGAAAAACAGGCCGCCCCGGTATGCTATCGAACCCAGTTCACGGAAGATTTTTTCCAGGGTCTGATCCGGCAGGAACTTCCTGGCGCTGATGCGATCGATGAAAGCATTGGGACAGTATGAACAGCGCCGGTTGCAAAAACTGGATATTTCCACATATACCCGTTTGACCGATCGACTGAACAGCATCCGGGCGGTCTCCGGGTCCTGGATGCGCTGAAAATGCTGGGCGGAAAAGGGGAACGCCAGCGCGCTCTTGTTGTTGAGGTGCCAGAGCGTGGCCAACTCCTTGGCCAGCGCCAGATTGCCCGCGTTCAATAACGCCTTGTGCGTCACCGAGAAGAGCGCTTCTGACAGACTGCCGTCTTGAGCGCTGTTGAAGACTTCGTTGATGATCCGGAGGGCGGTTTGGTTGGAATCCTGGTGCATGATGTGGTCTCTCACTGTAAGCAGCGCAATGATCGCAATCAAGTATTCAGGGGGGGGATCTTTATGGATTTCGCGTCAAATGTCAAACGGTCGCCAAGGGGCGTGCCTTTTTCTGAGAGGGGAAACAAGGATGAAGACGAGCATCGTGGTGTGTGTCAAGGAGCGTATTGGCAACACTCCCTCCTGCGCCCAGGGCGGAGGGGTGCAACTGGCGGATCAACTGGAAAAGGAGTTGGCCGCGCGGGGCCTGGAGGTGGGAGTCAAGCGGATGCTCTGTTTCGGACGCTGCGCCGAAGGACCCAATGC
Organism: Magnetococcales bacterium; assembly: GCA_015228895.1. The sequence goes on along the minus strand of JADGCR010000004.1, from coordinate 26,725 downwards.
CCGCATTGCTCCGGGGGGGGCATTTTTCACCCGCGTGACTCCGGATCGCCTGCCAGAAGTGCTGGAGGCCGCGGTCAGAGCCGTCAGTCAGGAGCAGGAGCACCCCGCCGACCCGGTCACGGATTGAGTTCCGCGAGCAGATCCCGCCACCGTTCGGTCTCGAAGGCGCTCTGTTCCTCCACCTTGTCGATGTGCAGCCGGGTGCGGAAGGGCTTGCCCTCCTCCGGTTCCCAGTCGAGTGCGTACCCGTTGTCCTCGATCAGTTGAAACAGTTCCAGCAACGCCGTCAGCATCTGTTTTTTCATCGAGCGGGACTCCTGGGCATAGATCAGCCGCAGCCACTCGTCCGCCTCCCCGTCCGCCAGTTTCTGCCACAGCCAGGTCACGGGGGCGTCGTAGATGGTCCCTTCCCATTGATTGGCGAAGGTCGCCGCATCCTTGCAATCCTCTTCGGGCTTGCCGATGATCAGCAGAATCTCCGCTTCCCTCTCCCCGGTGATCAGATGCACCTCGCCGAAGGCGAAGGGATTCTCGTCCTTGTGCGTCTGAAACCACTGGCCGATCCGACGACATAAATCTTCTGTGCGCATGCCGATCTCCCGTTATCGGAGCAGATGATAGTAACGTTGCATGAAAATCCGCGCGCCATCGGCGTATTTCCAGGGACTCTCCTGGAGTTCCGCCATGAGCGCGTGCCGGTCAACCAGACGATGATCCAGGGCTTCCCGATCCACGAAGCGCATCGGTCCATCGAAAATGCCCGCGTAGACTACCACATTGTGACGTTTCAACCAAGGTTCCCCGGCGCGCACCCGGCTTATGGCGCCTTGCCAGGGGTCGTGATCGATCATGCGGATCAGGGCGCCGGTTTGCAGGTCCAGGGTCTTGGAGCGCGACAGCAGGTGATAGTGCAGGTCGTCGGTGGCGATGGTCACGTTCTCCACGCCGATCTCTTCTGCCATCTCCTTGCGGGCGTTGTCGTCGAACGCCTGACGTGTCAGATGGGGGTGGTCCGAGACCACGTGTCCCCCGACCGTTTTGTCCCACAGGAATGGATTTTCCGGCTTGTCCCCCCGTTGCACCAGGCGGATCTGTCCGGAACTGGTCAGGAGAATGACATGCACCACCGGCACGGCGAACGGGGCCTCCCCGTGCAGATGGTAGTGTTCCCGCATTTCCGCCAGCAACGCGGTGCGTTCGCCGGTTTTGACGAATGCGCCGTGGCAATCGGTGGCATGCAGCCATTCGCTCATGGTTGGCTCCTGGATGTTTTTTCGTTGGGCAGGGAGTGAAGCCACTGGCGGCACAGGGACAACAACGCCTCCACCTGGACCTGGGCGCGGGGTTGAAAGGGCGCGGTGATCAGCACGGCCCCCGGCCCCTGGGAAAAGGGTCGGTCGGGGAGTCCCCGATCGAGAAAGGCGAGCCACTCCTGACCTCCGATCCCCGCCACCTCGGTGGGGTGGTGGTGGACCAGGCAGACGCGACGCAACAGGGCGGAGAGTTCGGCGGTCAGGCGTTGAGCGTCCTGGTGTTCATCGTAGGCCCGCACCAGTCGCTCCAGTTCGGCCAGAGCGGTTTTCCGGACTTTGCGACGCCCGGACCAGGCCCGGTAAAGAGACCGGAGCAGCAGCGCCGCCAGAGGCGCCAGCAGCAGCAGCCACCAGCCCAGGGCCGGGGGCCACCAGGCGACCGGGTCGGGGAGGTGGATGTCGCGCAATTCCATGGGAGGCGGATTCATCGGGGGGAGACTCCGAAGCCCCGTTGCAACACGGTGGTGGACTCCTCGTCCGTGGAACAGGAGATCAGCAGCGCTCCCAGGCCGTGACACAGGGTGGTGAGCTGTTCCAGACGGTGTTGAAACCGGAGGGCGTATTCATGCCGCAGACGGGGATTATCGACGTTCAGCAGACGGGGAGCTCCACTGCCCGACATCACGGGGTAGCGTCCTCCGGCCGGGGGCAGGGCACGTTCCAGGGGATCGTGGAGAAAGAACAGGGTGAGATCGTTGTGTCGCGCCAGTTGGGCCAGGTGAGTCCGATCCGTGGCGCTCAACCCCCGGAAATCGCTGAACAGAAAGATCAGGCTGCCGGGGAGCGCCACCCGGCGCAGACGGATCAAGGCCTGGGTGAAGGCTTGAGGATTGTCCGGGTGCGCGGGGTCGGGGTCGGGGAAGCGGATCAGTTCCTGGATGAGATTCAGGACCGCCCGGTCTCCCCGCGCCGGGCGCAATTCCCGGTTCTGTTGCTCGGAAAAGATCAGCCCCCCCAGACGGTCTCCGCGCAAGGTGGCGCCCCAGGCGGCCAACGCGGCGGCCCGGGCGGCCTGGATCACCTTGAACCGTCCACGGGTGGCGAAAAACATGGGACGCCGGAAGTCGGTCCAGACCAGCACCGCCCGTTCCCGTTCCTCCCGAAAGAGCTTGACATGGGGTTTTCCGGTGCGGGCCGTGACCCGCCACTCCATGTGGCGCACGTCGTCTCCCGGTTGGTAGGCGCGGGTTTCGGAGAACGCCATTCCCCGGCCCTTGAAGGCGGAAAGATGGGAGCCTTCCAGCGGGGAGCGCGCCCGTTTGGGTTCCGGAGGAAGCCCCCTGGCCTGATGGCGCAGGCCGATCAACTCCTCGACGGTCAGTCGCAAACCGGGTTGGGTCGTCCGGGTCACGGCGCGGGAACCCGCTGCAGCAACTGGCTGATGAAACCGTCGGCGCTATGTCCTTTGGCCTCGGCCTCGAAAGTGAGAACAAGGCGATGGCGCAGCACGTCCGGGGCCAGCGCGCGCACGTCGTCCGGGGTGACGAAATCCCGACCCGCGAGCCAGGCATGGGCGCGGGCGCAACGGTCCAGGGCGATGGTCGCCCTGGGGCTGGCGCCGTATTGAATGAGACCGGCGAGTTCCGCGCCGTATTTTTGCGGGGAGCGGGTGGCCAGGATCAGGTGCAACAGATAGTTTTCCACCGGGTCGGCCATGTGCATGGCCAACACCTCCTGTCTGGCGGCGAGGAGTTGCTCCGGGGAGATTTTACGGACCGGTTCGGGCCGGTCTCCTCCGTCGCACTGACGGGCCTCGTCGCGCACCAGACGCAGGATCTCCCGTTCCACCTCGGCCACGGGATAGCCGATGCGCACCAGCAACAAAAAGCGGTCCAGTTGGGCTTCTGGCAACGGGTGGGTTCCCTCCTGCTCGATGGGGTTCTGGGTGGCCATCACCATGAACAACGGGGGGAGGGGATAGGTCTTGGGACCCACCGTGATCTGACGTTCCCCCATGGCTTCCAGCAGGGCGGACTGGACCTTGGCGGGTGCCCGGTTGATCTCGTCGGCCAGAATCAGGTTGTGGAACAACGGTCCCGGCTGAAACTGGAAGGTGCCGTCCCCGGGTCGATAGGTTTCCGTGCCGGTGAGGTCGGCGGGGAGCAGGTCCGGGGTGAATTGAACGCGATGAAACGCCCCGTCGATATGAGCCGCCAGGATCTTGACCGCGCGGGTCTTGGCAAGCCCCGGCGCGCCCTCCACCAGCAGATGACCGTCCGCCAGCAGGGCGATGACCAGGCGGTTGATCAGGAGATCCTGACCGAGAACTTTCCGGGTGACCGATTGCAGCAACGTGGAAATGACGTGTTGGTTGGACATGGCTCGATTCAAGTAAGTAAGGATCATGGGCAATGAGGTGTGTCTGATGATTCATCAGGATATCCGGTTTGACCGGGAAAGGGAACCTGATTTTTTGCCAGGGTTCCGGGAGAGTTCCGACTGGCGGGTGGGTGGGTCAGGAACCCGCACGGTGCCCGGTGGTCCGGAGGTTGACCGGTTATCCGGAGATCCGCATCGCGCGTACTGGCAGGAAAGCTTTTTTTGTTTAATTGTGTGTGGCGGGTGTTGTATCCTCCTTGTCTTGTGCGGGTCGCGCGCCTGCGGCATTCGGATCGCTTTCGAGGGCAGATCATGAGTACATTCTGGATTGTGGGCATCATCGTCAACGTGAGCTTGACCGTTCTTGGTGGCTACTGGTTGTGGCAATGCCGCGCGAAAGAGGATGCCGGGCGGGATCGTTAGATCCGCGCCTGGTCGCGTCCCCGCCGGTGGAAAGTTTCTCCCTGTTGATTCCTTTGCTGTTGGCCTGGTCCAGCCTGTTGCACTGTCTGGGGATGTGCGGCGGCATCGTCGGGGCGATGACCTATCATGTGTCATCATCCGGGAATCACGAGACCTGGCGTTTTCTGTGGGCGGCCAATCTGGGTCGGCTGGTGAGTTACACCCTGGCCGGGGGATTGGTGGCGTTGTTCGGCGGCACCCTGTTCGCCACCCTCTCTCCAGGTTATGGTCATGCTCTGTTGCAGGGGTTGGCCGGATTGATCCTGGTGGGCAACGGGTTGTTTTTGATCGGGCGTTTCCCGGAGATGCGCCGGATCGAGTGGCTGGGAAGTCGTCTGTGGCAGGGTCTGGAACCCCTGGCCCGTCGTCTCATGGCCCCCGGAACGGTGTGGCAGGCGTTTTTGTTCGGCCTGGTGTGGGGATGGTTTCCCTGTTCGCTGGTGTATGGAGCCTTGTTGTGGAGCGGCACCTCCTGCTCGGTCTGGTCCGGCGCGGCGGTGATGTTGTTGTTCGGCGTGGGAACCCTGCCGGTCATGGTGTCGGCGGGGTGGTTGGGCGGGTATCTGGTGCGGTTTGGGGGACTGACCTGGTTGGGGCGGATGAGCGCGTGGATTCTGTTGAGCATGGGTGTTTTGAACTTGATCTTGTTGGGCTGGACGATGCATAATTCCCATTTGCATCCTGTCAACAACCCTGTCAATTGTCTGCTGCCTCCATGAAACAAGCGGTCCAACCTGAAATGATGGGTTCATCCCCCGCGTTCGCCGCGGTCTTGCGGGCCGCGCGACTGGTGGCGGTCACCGGAGCCACGGTCTTGATCCAGGGAGAATCCGGGGTGGGCAAGGAGTTGCTGGCCCGTGGCATTCACGCGGCCTCGCCCCGCTGCAAGGCGCCTTTCGTGCCGGTCAATTGCGCCGCCTTGTCGGAAACCCTGGTGGAAAGTGAACTGTTCGGTCACAGCAAGGGAGCCTTCACCGGCGCGGTGAGCGAGCGGACTGGTCGCATTCCGGCGGCCCACGGCGGAACCTTGTTTCTGGATGAAGTGGGGGACATGCCCTGGTCCGTGCAGGCGAAAATGTTGCGTTTCCTGGAAAACGGGGAGTGCCAGTCCCTGGGCTCGGAACTGCCCCGGCGCGTGGATGTGCGGGTGGTGGCCGCCACCAATCGGGATCTGTCCACCCTGGTGGCCAGTGGTCAATTTCGCCAGGATCTGTTCTACCGTTTGCAGGTCGTGCCATTGATCCTGCCTCCCTTGCGGGAGCGTGGCGGGGATCTGGAACCGTTGGCAACGGCCTTTTTGCGTTTTTTCGCCACCCGCCATTCGGTGTCCCTGCCGGTCTTCTCCCGTCCCGCGCTGGAGTTGATGCGTCGTCATGCCTGGCCGGGCAACATCCGCGAGTTGCGCAACCTCTGTGAGCGGGGGGTGATTTTCCATGCCGGGCAGGAGATCGGCGTGGAGTTCATCCACTCCCAGCTCGCCCCCCACCTCCCTCCCGTCTCCGGGACGCTCTCTCTCCCCAGTGGCGGACTGAGTTTGGACCAGTTGGAACGGGACATGATCCTGGCCGCCCTGGACCGCACCCGCGGCAACCGCACCCATGCCGCCAGATTGTTGGATTTAAGCCGGGACACCCTCCTTTACCGCATGAAAAAACACGCTTTGCGTTGACCCGTCCAGGCGGGGCGACCCATGCCTCCCCAATGATGCCAGGATCCCTTCCGCGACGGCACGCTCTTTTTTCCCCGCCGGTGTACAAATTTGCTTGATTTTTGCTACAGCAAAGAACCGCTGACAAAAACATGCAAGGAATCTTCGGATGATCGACAACACGCAGCAACCCCTGTGGGAACCGGAAACCCTGGCAGCGGCCTGGCCGGAAAAGGTGGTGGCCGTCTGTTTCTATGGCCGCAGCGGCTCCTATTTCTTGCAGAGTCTTCTGGACAGCCATCCCCGCGTGATGACCATTTTCGGCAATCTGTATACCTTTTTCCACGAATTCTGGAACGCCCATCAGGAACTGGACCGGGATAAACTGATCATTGCCTTCTGCCAATACTACGCCTTCATCTTCGATGGCAGGAATCAGTGTCAGGCGGATGCGAGCGGCCATCTGGACAAGATGGGGGCCAACGAGGACCAGAAGGTGGGAGTCGATCCGATCCTGTTTCTCGACGCCCTCCACGCGATCCTGGATACTGTCGAGAATTTGACGCGCCGCAAGCTCTTTCAGGCCGTCCACATGGCCTTCCATCTCGCCCTGGGACGCCCCCTGATCCCCAATCCCCTCATCGTCTATCAACTGCACAATCCCAAGGACGCGCGCACCTCCGCGATGATCGAGGATTTTCCGGACACCCTCTTTCTGCACATGATCCGGGAGCCGCTGCAAAGCATGAACTCTCATTTTCGTGTCTACTACGAACAGAATCCCCGCGCCATGTCGTTCAAGTCGTGCGCCTGGGTGGTGCAAGGGATCCTGGCGGGGGGCCGGGCCATCATCCCTTCCTATCAGGTCCGCTCCCGCGCCGTCCGCCTGGAAGATCTGAAAGAGGATCCCAGGGGCAGCATGGAGCGTATCTGTCGGTGGATCGGGATCGAATGGCATGACTCCCTGCTGCACAGTACCGTCAACGGGGAGCAGTACTGGTTTTCCGGCTCCGAGGGCAAACGCCTGAAAGGGTTCGAGAAGGAACACCTGAAACAGAAACGGTCCCGATACTTCACCCGGTTCGACCAATTCCGCTTCGATCTCCTGCTGGCGAAAAAACGGCGTCACTGGGGCTATCCAACCCCCTTCTGGTCCACCTGGAACTGGCTCCGGCATGTGGCTTTCGTGCTGATGTTCTTCTCCTTCAGACTGGAGCGTCTCGTCTGGTGCAGTTCGGATACCGGCGCCTTCGAGGAGTGGTGGATGTTTCGCGGCATCATCCTGGATGCGTGGCGGGATCAGTTCTCCCTTTACGCCAACGAGATCCCCTTGCTGGAAGCCGCTCCCCAGCCCGGTTTCCAGCAGGCCCAGAATATCGTCGGCAACCGGATTGTCAGTGGGGTCAACCTCTCCTCCGGGCAGCGGGACCTGGTGGAAGCCGAGCGGCAGTTGACCATCGCCCTGCAACAATTTCCCCGACTGCCCCAGGTCTACACCAAACTCAGTCTGGTCCTGATGGCCCGGAACAGGATGCAAGAGGCCAGGGAGGTCGTGGAAAAGGGGATGAGCCTGCTCCCGGACTCCCCGGAAATCCACGCGGATCGGGGCTTCATCCGCTTGCAGGAGCGTGATCTGGCTGGGGCGGAGGAGGATTTTCGCCACTCCATCGAAAAAAGCAAAGGACGTTTCTATAACAGTCTGGTCTATCTTGGCGGGGATATCTGTATGCGAACCAATCGATTGGAGGAGGGCAAGGCGTTGCTGCGCAGCGCGGTGACCACCGATGCGAGTCAGGCGCAAGCCTGGGCGTTCCTGGCGTTGGCGGCATATCAAACCAGTGATCAACGCACCTTCAGCACCGCGAGACGCATGTTGCAAACCATTCAACCCGATCATGAAGTGATGCTCTGGTTGCAAAGCAAAAATCTGGCATGAACGGCGATCCTCACCACCTGCGGCCCGCGTCGTTCTCCACCAAGGCCGGCACGCTGGAGTATCTGCAAACCCGGCTGGATGGGGTGGCGCGGGTCGCCCCGCTGCTGTACTTCACCGTCAGACAGTGGCAGGAGGACCGGCGGGTCTGCCTGGAAGCGGTGACGCCGGCCATTGGAGCGGCTCCCTGGATCATCCGTTCCAGTTGTCGCCGGGAGGATGGGGTGACGGCCTCCCAGGCCGGGGCTTATCTCTCCGTGGCCCACGTCCTGCCGGAAGGAGTGGAGCAGGCCATCGAGGCGGTGATCGCCTCGTATGGCGCTTTGGAACCGGAAGATGAAATTCTCGTGCAACCCATGCTGCGGGGAGTGGTGCGTTCCGGGGTGGCCTTCTCCCACGACCCCAATACCTGCGCCCCCTATCGGGTGGTGAACTGGTCGGAAGGGGGGGATACCGCGGCCATCACCGGGGGGGCCGGGGGACGCACCTGGCAACAGGCCGCCCGTTCCCCCCTGCCACCCCCCCCCGCGCTGGCGGGGGTGGTGCGGCTGCTGGAGAAGTTGTTGGCCCTGTTCGGCGGCGTGCCGGTGGATTGCGAGTTCGCCCTCACCAGCGACGGCGGGCAGGAAATCTTGTGGCTGTTGCAGGCCCGGCCTCTGGTTTTGACCCGCGAACCGGAAAGCGACGCGCTTCAGGCGATGCGGTTGCGGCGGATCGAGGAGAAAGTGGCCCGTGGCATGGCGCCCCATCCGTTCCTGATTGGCCGGAGGACGGTCTATGGGGTGATGCCGGACTGGAATCCGGCGGAAATCATCGGGGTGCGTCCCAAGCCCCTGGCCTTGTCCCTCTACCGGGAACTGGTGACGGACGCCATCTGGGCCTATCAGCGTCACAACTACGGGTATCGAAATTTACGCAGTTTTCCCTTGATGCCCAATTTTTTCGGTCTGCCCTACATCGATGTGCGTCTCTCCTTCAACTCCTTCATTCCGGCGGATCTGGACGAGGGTTTGGCCGGTCGTCTGGTGGACCACTACATCGATCGTCTGTTGGCCGAGCCGACCCTGCACGACAAGGTGGAGTTCGAGATCGTCTATTCCTGCTATACCCTGGACCTGCCAACCCGCATGGAACGGCTGGGAGAGGCGGGTTTTTCCCTCCACGACCGGGAGGTGATCGCTGGGAGCCTGCGTCGTCTGACCAATCGCATCGTCCACCCCACGGAGGGGTTGTGGCGCGAGGACGCGGCCAAACTGGAGATCCTGCAAGCCCGACGGGAGGAGTTGCTCTCCTCCGGAGCCGATCCTCTGGAGCGCATCTACTGGCTTCTGGAGGACGCCAAGCGTTACGGAACCCTGCCTTTCGCCGGCCTGGCCCGCGCCGGTTTCGTGGCGGTGCAGATGCTCAAATCCCTGGTCGCGGTGGGGATTTTTTCCTCTGCCGACTACGACGCCTTCCTGGCGGGGGTCTCCACGGTCAGCGGGCAACTGGCCAGGGATCGGGTGATGCTGGACAAGGCGACCTTTCTGGCCCGTTACGGCCATTTGCGGCCTGGCACCTACGACATCCTCTCCCCCCGTTATGACGAAAAGCCGGACCTTTATTTCGACTGGACCCGGCGGTTCGCCGCTCCCGCACCCCTCAAGCCTTTTTCCGTCACCCTGCCCCAGATGCGGGAGATGGTGAAACTGTTGTCGTCCCATGGTTTGCAGCCCGATCCGGTGGGGTTGTTCGATTTCCTGCAGGCGGGCATCGAGTTGCGGGAGTTGGCCAAGTTTCACTTCACCCGCAATCTCTCCGACGCTTTGGCGTTGGTGTCCGCGTGTGGCGCCGGTTGGGGTTTTTCCCGCGAGGAACTGGCCTTTTGCGACATTTCCGCGTTCCGGGAACTTTATGTGGCCACCGCCGACCCCAGAGACCTGCTGGGGCGCAGCATCGAACAGGGACGCGCCCGTTATCGGGAGACCCTGGCGGTCTCACTGCCGCCGGTACTGGCCGGTCCGGAAGATGTGTGGGCCTTCGAATGGCCGGAGAGCCAACCCAATTTCATCACCCAGAAGCAGGTCACGGCGGGGGTGGTGGGGTGTGATGCCCGCGGGGAACTGGCGGGCGCCCTGGTGTGCATTCCCAACGCGGACCCCGGATTCGACTGGTTGTTCGCCTATCCCATCGCCGGTTTGATCACCGCCTGGGGCGGGGTCAACTCCCACATGGCGATCCGGGCGGGGGAACTGGGGTTGCCGGCGGTGATCGGGGCCGGGGAGATCCTGTATCGGCGCTGGTCCGGCGCCCGGCGTCTGCATGTGGATTGCGCCGGCAGAAGAGTGGAGATCCTGTCGTGACGCATGGCCCGGCCCAATGATCATGCCTGGTTCTTAAATCGAGCGTCATCGATGCCTAATGTCGGCAAGCCTATTTGAATTTGAACACCTTGGCGCCGTTCCAATCCTCGGAGGGGGGGGATTCGATGAAGAACTGGCAGCGTTGCTGGTACAAAATGGCCAGGGGCGAGTTGGGGGTGTGGGCCAACAGGGCCTGACACCCTTGCAGCGCCTTTTGCCATTGCCGCTCCTGGTAGTCACCGTAGATGGGCAGCCACAGCCGCAACTCCTCCCGGAGCCGCTCCGAAACCCGCAATGCCTCCGGGCCATCCTCCATGCCTAACAGTTCGAACAGTTGCACCGCCCTGGTGGCCCCTTTGGGAATGGCGATGTCCACAGGACGGGTCACGAACTCCGGCCCAATCGCCTGGACCACGGCCTCGGTCACCAGGATTTGCGAACCGTAGACCTTGTTGAGACCCTCGATACGGGAGGCCAGATTGACCGTGGCGCCCATCGCGGTGTAGTCCATGCGGTCGGTGGAACCGATATTGCCGACGATGGTATCCCCGGTATGCAACCCGAAGCGGGTGAACAGGGTGGGTTGGTTGTTTGCCCTCCAGGTTTGATTGAGACTGTTGCTGGCCACGGCGCAGGTCAGGGTGGCCAGACAGGCCTGGCGGGTGTGTTGCTCCATGCGCGCCGGGGCGTTCCAGAAGGCCATGATGGCATCCCCGATATATTTGTCTATGGTCCCTCCCTGGGCGTGAATGATGCCGGTGAGCTCCTTCAGGTACAGGGAGACCTGGGCGGTCAACTGCTCCGGCGGCAGGGTCTCGGCCAGGGTGGTGAAGTTGGCCACATCGGTGAACAGAATGGTCATTTCCCGGCGTTCGCTGTTGAGGCCGATCCGCTCCCCGGTGGCGATGAGTTGCCGGACCAGCACCTTGGGAACATACTGACCGAAGATGTTCAGGGCGTTTTTCATCGCCCCGATGGATTGGGCCAGCTGGCGAATCTCGGTGATGAAAGAGTGAACCGCAACGGGTCCGGTCAGATGAAACTGCTGGATGCGGCTGGTTTCGGCGGCCAACTGTTGCAGGGAACTGGCGATGCGCATGGAGATGAACAGGATGATGGGCAGGGCCAGCAGCAGGGCGCACAGGGAGAAGAGCAGGCTGTGGATCCCGGTTTGGGCGATCGGTCCCAGGAACTCGCTCAGCGGGACCGTGACGGCGATCATGGTTTCCCGGCCATAACGCTCCGGAACCGGGGTGATCTGGCTGATGTGATCCTGACCGTTGACGGTGAAGATGGTGCCGTTCTTCCACAACCCCTGTTGAAAGCGGGCCACCAGTTCATCGAGCACCGGATCGTGCAGATCGGTCACCTTGGCTGTTTTCAGCGTGGCCTGACCGGTGGTTTCGTCCCTGGCAACCTGGATGGTCTTGCTTTCCTGTGGGTGGACGATCAGATCCCCCTGACGATTGAACAGAATGATCTGATTGGAAGGCGTGAAAAGTTGTTGCTGCAGGAAGGCGGAAAAATGACTCAAAGTGATATCAATGCCGAAGACGCCATTGTTCAACTCCCCGCCAAGACGGCGGGAGATGGTGATGCCCGGTTTTTTGATGCTGTGATAGATGTACAGGTTGGATACCTTGAGTTCCTGGTCCGTCTTCTCCTTGACGAACCAGGGCCGTTGCCGGGGATCGAACGGGGTCGCTTCCAGAGGTGTGGTCGTCAACATATTGCCCCGCCGGTCCAGGAACACCCACTGCTTGCGGGGTTGCTCCCCATCCCCCGCCAGGATGGTCATGAGACCGAAATGAGTCGTGGCGGGCGCCTGGAGCGACTGCCTGAAAGGGCCTTGTCGCGCCAGATTGATCAGTTGCACGAAATCTCCGTTGTCGTAACCCACATACAGGGAGAAAATTTGTGGATATTGCAGCACGGTTTGCATCAGGTAGTCCAGACCGGGATGGGGATGCTCCAGGGTGGGGTGGTCATGCAGGGCTGGCACGGTACTCAGGATTTCCGTCAGGCCAAAAATGGGATCATAGGTGCGTTGATAGGATTCGATGATCTTCTGGTTGATCTGTTGCAGGAGCATTTGCGCCGAAGCGGTGGCGGTCGCCGCGTTGCCCTGATAGTTGTACCAGGTGACGGAACCCGCCAGGGAACCGATGATGAACAGAAAAATGGTCACCAGACTGGCGTGGAAGGAGATACCATTTTTTAACCAGGGCATGGAATACTCGCAAGGGAGGGGGTTATGACGTTTTTGTTGTCCAAAGTGCGCTGTCACGGAAAAGATTGCAATTATGTTACCATTCCCGGACCCCTGCGCTCAATGGGCGCCTTGGGTTCGGGTGAATGCTGGATTTCGATTGTGGATTGTTCTATATTTGCCAAGATATCCTGATCAAATGGCCGCCCATTCTGGCTGTCATTCATCACTGCCGGGGCCGACCATGACCTTGCAACCCACTCCTTCATCATAATGTGCGGCATCGCCGGTTTCGCGGGTCTTGGGACACAACGCGATCTGGAGCGCATGATCCGCTCCCTGGCCCATCGGGGACCGGATGGAGAGGGGATGAGCGTGGATGCCGCCCGGGGGGTTTATCTGGGCCATCGCCGTCTGGCGATCATCGACCTGGAGGGGGGTGAACAGCCCATGTGGACCGCCGACCGGCGGTTGTGTGTGGTCTTCAATGGGGAAATCTACAACCACGCCCAATTGCGTTCCGACCTGCAACGCCGGGGGCACCGGTTTCAAAGCGACCATTCCGATACCGAAACCCTGCTGTACGGATACCGGGAGTGGGGGGACACCCTGCCGGAACGACTCAACGGCATGTTCGCCTTTGTCCTCTACGATCTGGACCGCAAGCGGCTGTTCGCGGCCAGGGACCGCTTTGGCAAGAAGCCCTTTTTTTACTTCTTCAATCAAAACCATTTCATTTTCGCCTCCGAACTCTCCGCCTTGCGCCTCCATCCAGGGTGCGACGGCTCGGTGGACCCGCGGGTCCTGCAAAAATTCTTCGCCTATGGTTTCATCCCCGCACCCAACGCCCTCTATCAGGGCAGCCGCAAATTGCCGGGGGGACACTTCCTGGAACTGGATCTGACCCGCTTCACCCTGCGGGAGCAGTGCTACTGGAAATTCCGCCTGACACCCGATCCCGCCTGGGAGGAACGCCCGGAGGGGGAACTGGCCGAAGAGTTGCGGGAGTTGTTGGCCCAGGGTGTGCGTCGTCGCATGGAAAGCGATGTGCCTCTGGGGTTGTTCCTGAGTGGGGGGATCGATTCCAGCGCCATACTCTCCCTGGCCGCCCGGCAACTCCCTCCCGCCTCCCTGCGCACCTTCGCCATCGGATTCCGGGAACCCTCCTACGACGAATCCCTGTATGCCCGCGGGGAGGCCCTCCGGGTGGGCGCGGCCCATCACGAGGAGATCCTGACCCTGGAACGGGCCAAGTCCATGAGTCATGCCCTGTTGAGCCGCCTGGACGAACCCCTTGGGGATGCCTCCATCCTGCCCACCTCTCTGTTGTGCGCCTTCACCCGGCAGCATGTCACGGTGGCTCTGGGAGGGGACGGGGGGGATGAACTGTTCGCGGGCTACGACCCTTTCGTGGCCCTCCCCATGGCCCGTCTCTACAGGCATCTGGTGCCGGGGGTGGTGCATCGGGGCTTGCTCAGGCTGGCCGACTGGCTGCCGTTGTCCAGCCGCAACATGAGCCTGGATTTCAAGGCGCGGCGCTTCCTCTCCGGGTTGTCCCAAGAGATGGAACTCTGGAATCCCGCCTGGATGGCCCCGCTGCAACCGGACGAAATCGCCGACCTGTTTCATCAGCCCATCGACATCGAAAGCCTCTACAGCGAGGCGCTGGCGGTGTGGCGGGACTCCCGGGTGCGCCACCCGGTGGACAAAACCCTGGAATACTTCGCCAATCTCTATCTGCCGGACGACATTCTGGTGAAGGTGGACCGGGCCTCCATGATGGTGGCTTTGGAAGTGCGCGCCCCGTTCCTGGACAATGACGTGGTGGCCTTCGCCCAGCGCTTGCCCCATCGGTTCAAGATGCGGCGTGGCGTGCGCAAATATCTCCTCAAGCAGGCCATGACCGGTCTGCTGCCGGAGACGATCATTCATCGCAAGAAAAAGGGGTTTGGCGTGCCTGTCGCCGACTGGTTGCGTTGCTATCCAGCCCAGCCACCCCTGCTTCCCATGGCGGATCTGGATATTTCGTGGGCGGCCCGGCGTTGGCGGGAACATCGATCGGGGAGCAAGGACCATCGGCTGTTTTTATGGAGCTGGTTGAGTCTGCAGGCGATCCACACACGCAACCAGACTCCATGAATCAGCCTTGCCGGTCAGGTTCGGGTGTCAATCGTCCGTTCTGTGGGCCACATGTTGTCCGGTGGCGGAACCCTTGGCCGGAACCGAGACACTGCCGCCACCAGGTTGCTGCGTGCCGTCGAGAGAGGCGCGGTGCGGGGTCTGGCCTGTTTGAATCCCCGCGAAGGCCTGGTCCATCAGCGCGGCGATCCGGTTGTCCCGCAACACGGCGGAGCGACCACCAAACACCACGGCGATCAATCGGGTCGAACCCCGCACCGTCGAAGCCACCAGATTGAAGCCGGATGCGCGGATATAACCGGTTTTGATGCCATCCATGCCTTGATAGCGTTTCATCAGGTTGTTGTGATTGTTGTGACGCACCCCCGCGTAGGTGAAACCCTCCCGACTGAAGTAGGGATAGAACTGGGGATGGTGATAGATCAGGGCGTATCCAAGAATCGCCATGTCCCGCGCGGTGGTCACCTGCTCCGGATCGTGCAGACCGGAGGCGTTGCGGAAGACCGTGCGCTGCATGCCCAACTCCCGCGCCTTGTTGGTCATCATCCGGGCAAAACCCTCTTCCGTGCCGCCCAGAGCCTCCGCGATCACCACCGTGGCATCGTTGGCCGACTTGGTCACGAGTCCCAACAGGGCGTCTTCGACGCGGATGGTGTTCCCACCGCGCAACCCCAGTTTGGAAGGGGCCTGACTGGCCGCGTGCTGGGAAATCGATAGCCGCTGCTCCAACTCCAGTTGACCCCGTTTCAATGCCTGAAAGGTCAGGTAGAGGGTCATCATTTTGGTCAGCGAGGCTGGATGACGGAGATCGTCCGGAGAGGTCGAGTGCAAAATACGCCCGGTCTTGGCGTCCATCACCAGGTCGGCGTAATTGGCCGTATCCATATCCACGGCCGGGGGATAGCGTTTGACCGTTTTGCGTTGCTTGTTGCCAGGTTTGCCTGTCTGGAAGGAGGCTTTTTGATAGACGAACTTGTGGCTGGATTTGTTTGTTCCCCGTGAACGTCCTTCACGGGCGTCCGCTGACAAGGGGCTGAGCACCAAAGACAATGCCAGGAAGACAAAGAAAATTTTTGCGCTCCCGGTTCCACGACGTAATGGCTGCATGACTCACGGTTCCCACTGAAAAAATTATCTGATTGATTGAATAGCACATTCGATCCAACAAAAGCAACCTTTCGCATGTGTTGTGGTTTGCAAACCTAACGAGTCGCATGCCACAGGTCTCTTTTTTTGTTGATCTCACAGTCAGCAAATATGTTGCCAACTTTGTTGAGCGTATCCAATCGCTTGAAATGGCAGGAATAAGTTATCAAAAGATAGGAGGGTGGGTGTGGGGTCGCCAAGGGATTGACATCTGAAAACCGGCACCCCCCATCCAGGGGAAAGTCTGGCGTGTCTGGCTCTTGACGCACGTGACTTTTTTTTGTCGCCGGTTACGGCAAAGGGGAGGGAGCGTGGATCCGGAACCCTGAAGGGCTCAAGTGTCCAGGCGAACCATGTCAAGCAACTGCCCGGAATCGGTCTTGCCATTGGCATTCAGTGGCAGTTGCGCAAGGCGCAACAGATGTCGCGGCACCATGTACGGAGGCAGCCGCCGGGCGCACCCCTCCAGAATCTCTTCGTCAGAAAGCGTTGATCCGCAAACAAAACCAATGACGCTGGTAATGTTGTCCCCCCCCCTGGGCCAGCCGACAACCGCCACCTGGCCGGTTTTGGCCACCTGCCTCATCACCTGTTCGATCTCCGCGAGTTCCACCCGATAGCCCCGGATTTTCAATTGTCTGTCCACCCGGTCCAGATAGTACAATCCCACCCCGTTTTTCCAGAGCACCAGATCCCCGGTTCGGTACCATCGGCCGACCCGGCCGTCGGCATCGGCGCATTCCGGATAGCTGCGGGCGGTCTCCTGATCGTTCCGCCAGTAGCCGGGCGTGACCTGGGAGCCGCTCAGGCACAACTCCCCTTTGGCGCCCTCCACATTGTGCACCAATTGACCCTCCACCAGAATGGCGGTCCGCTGACCAGGATAAGGCATGCCAATGGGAACCACTCCGTTGAGCGTGGCATCCCCGTCCGGCCCGTCCGGCCCGTCCCGCCAGAAATGACCGGTAATGCATATGGTCCCCTCGGTGGGACCGTAAGAGTTGTCGATCCGGCTGTTGGGTGCCGCGTTCTGCCACCACCGGGCCGCCTCCCGGGTCAGTTGTTCACCGCCAAACACGCTCAAACGCAGGGATGGAAACGCGCCGGGTTTCAGCTGGTACATGCGCCGCATGAACTGAATCACCGCCGGGACCGATTCCCAGAAGGTCAGGGCGTGTTCCTTGATGAATTGTCCCGGAGCCATGCGCACCTTCTGCGGGATCGGATACAGGCAGGCGCCCGCCGCCCAACAGACCAACTGGTCGTAAACCGACGCATCGAAGGTCATGTCGCTGTGTTGGGAAAAACGATCCTCCGGGGTGGGCTGATACCTGTCCAGCATGTTGGCGACAAAAGCGTCCACGTTCTCGTGGGTGACCATCACTCCCTTGGGCACTCCGGTGGTGCCGGAGGTGAACAGAAGATAGGCCAAGGAATTCCCCTGACTCGATGGGGAGAGAAGATGGGAGGGAACCGACAGCATGGCCCTTTGGTCCAGGAAACGATGTCGTGGCAGGCTCTCTGTCCAGGCCGGGAGGGTCGGATGATCCGGCAGCAGCACCGTCAGATTCTTGCGAACCCTGAGCAACAGTTCATGCCCCTGGGGTTCGCAGTGGCGATCCAGAATCAGCAGTTCGACCTCCCCGAGATCGACGATATGCTGATTGCGGGTGACGGGAAAAAGGGGATTCAGCGGCAGATAGCCCTTGCCGGCGTACAGAATGCCCAACAGGGCGGCGTAGGCCGTCAGGGAACGGTAGGCGAACAGGGCCACGATGGGTGCCGCCCGGCGGGTGTCCAGCCGTTCAATGGTGGAGGCGATGGGGGTCAGGTGGTCCAGCAACGCCTGATAACTGTAATACCGTTCCTCCACGTACAAGGCGGGACGCAAGCCGTGGGACAAGGCGCTGCGGTGAAACCACTGGGCGATGTTGACCTTTGGGGAATCGGACATGGGATCGTTTCCTGCTACCAAACCGGGTGGTCCAAGGCGCGCCGCGCGGGGAACGCAACGGTCGCGACAACAAATCTGGACCCCATGATCCTGGATTTGCTTGACCCGGTCAATCTCTTCCTGTATTTCATATCTGGCCTGGGCCCGCATTGTTGCATTTTGTTGTGTGAAAGAGATGATTGCAAAACGATTTTTTGGCTTGCTGCTGCTGGTCTGGAGCGCGTTCCCGTTCCCGGCCATCAGGGCGGGGGAGTGCGCGGAGAACAGGCTCTTCCTGACTTTCGACGACGGACCCAGAGAAGGGACGCGGGAGATCCTGGAACTCCTGGTCCAGGAGCAGGTGCCAGGCACCTTTTTTCTGGTGGGGGAACATTTCATCAATGCCGGGCGCAAGGAGACCTTCAAAATGCTCCTGGCCTCCCCACTGGTGCAAATCGCCAATCACTCCTTGACCCACGCCCATGAACGCTATCGGGAGTTCTACGGCAACCCGGAAGGGATGGTGCGGGATTTCACCAAAAACAATGCCATTCTTGGTTTTAACCAGCCCCCGTTCGTCACCCGTCTGCCATCCCGGATCGATTGGCGGTTCGATGATCGGTATATCGCCACCCATTCGTATCCAGCCCACAGCGACAAGGGAGTGCCGGAGGGGGTCGCCAAACTTTTCGCGGCGGGTTTCGTCATCTATGGCTGGGATATCGAATGGCACAAAAAGGGCAGATCCGGCCCCCTCGACCAGGTGGAAACCGTCCTCGGCAAGATCAAGAACCGTTTCGCCTCCCGGCAGACGGTCAAACCAGGCAAGGTGGTGCTGTTGATGCACGACTTCCATTTCAATTCTCCGGAGGCCATCGGTCGCCTGCGCCACTTGGTTCGTGAATGCAAGCGGGAAGGATACGCCTTCAGTCTGATGCGGGAGTACTGACGGGTGACCGGTTGCGGAATACTGGATGCAATCATCTCTCTTCCGGAGCGCGTTCGGACGCGCGCACCGGAACAAGCCATGGCAGCGTTCTGATGTCATCCACAACCGTGTCAAAACGGCGCACTCCCTCCCGCAAGTGTCCGGACACCACGGAGGCCGCTTGCCTCCATTGCAAATTGCTGGACCTCCAGCGTTGCTCCGGAAATTCGACGGCACCATCCGGCATCAGCCATTTGCAACTCTCCAAAGGCGCGGTGCTGATGAACAGCCAGCAGCCCTTTCGAGGCATCCATGTGGTCAGAACGGGCTGTTTCAAAAGTTTCACCCTGCAAGAGCATTATGGCGAGCAGATCTTGAGTTTTCACCTGCCTGGAGAACTGATCGGTCTGGACGCGCTCCATTCCGACGCATACAACTATAACGTCCAGGCCCTGGAACCGAGTCAGGTGTGCTTGCTGTCCCGCGAGGAACTGCGACGCCTGAAAGAGACATCGCCGTCCTTTCAGGAATCCTTGATCAGAGTGCTGGTGGAGCAGGTCAAACAGGACCAGAGGCAGAGCCTGATGGTGGGCAAACGGACCGCGGAGGAGCGGTTGGGGGCGTTTTTCCTGAATCTGGCGGAGCGCTACGCCAAACAGGGTTTGCCCGCGAACGGGTTCCGCATGCCCATGATGCAAATCGATATCGCCAATCACCTGGGATTGGCCATGGAGACGGTCAGTCGTACCTTGCGGGGGTTTCGCGAGATGGAGTTGATGAACATTCAAGCAAAGCAGGTGCGCATTCTGAATCCAGGATGTCTGCAATCGATTACGCAATATTGTCTGCAGGCCAGCCCAACCCCGGAATGATCAGCCGACAGGCCAGTTTTTGTCCAGCAGGATGACAAAAAACAGTCCGCCCAGATAGCGCATGGAGACCAGAAAGTTTTTCCATGCCAGCTGGCGATTTTCCGGCTGTCTGAGCAGGGCGTGGTTGAAGTAGAGGAAATCCATGCCGAAGAGCAAAGCGCCAATGGCGTAGATCGTTCCCAGTTCGTGCATGAACCACGGGACCAGGGAGACGGCCACCATCAACAGGGTATTGCCCAGAATGATCTGGGCGGTCCGGGAAGAGCCAACCACCACCGGCAACATGGGGACGCCGACCTGCCGGTACTCCTCTTTCAGGAAGATGGCCAGGCTCCAGAAGTGGGAAGGGGTCCAGAGGAACAGCACCAACGCCATGAGCACAGGCAGGGTGCACAGCTCCGGATTGACCGAGGTGGCCCCCGCCAGTACCGCGAAACTCCCCGCGGACCCGCCGATGACGATATTCAGCCAGGTCTTCCGCTTGAGCCAGATGGTATAGACCACGCCGTACAAAAAAGTGCCCAGCAGAAGATGCAGCGCCGCCACCGGATTGAAGTACCAGGTCAGCAGGCTGACCCCGGTGATGGTCAAAAGGAGCGCCAGCCACAGAACGCGGGCGGGATTGTGGCTGTCACTGGAAGAAGCCAACGGCCTTTGGGAGGTGCGGGGCATGCGCCGGTCAATGTCGCGATCCCAGAAATGGTTGACCACGGCCGCGCCAGCCGAACCGCACATCATGGCGAAAGCCAGGGCCAGAATGGCGGTCACACGGTACTGCTCCGCCATGGCCATGTGGGATACCACGGCGGTGAGCGCAATCATAAGTCCGATCTTCGGTTTGCACAACTCGAGATACTGATTCCAGGTCAGGGACATGAGATGATTTCGCCTTATTGTGGGCCAGGGCCGGTGACTGCGGGGCGTTGTTTCTGTTTGGGATCCGGACGGGTGGCGGGATCATATTGTTTGGTAAAATTCTGGACCAGAAACCAGATGAGCACCAAGGCCAGCAGGAAGAAGAAAATGCCGGCCCGGTTCATTTTTTTGCGCAGTTCTGGAGTGATGGTATTGCGGTCCATGGGAAAGATCACCTGGAAAATGCCTTAAAAGAGGCCGGGGGTATGCCCCCCGGCCGGACAAAAGATCAGGATTTGTAGTTGTACGGCGTCCACGAGGCGTCCACGGTGACGGGTTTGGGAAAGTTGCCCGGTCCTGGAGGCGTGGCGGTATGGGTCCACTCCAGAGATTTGGATCCCCAGGGGTTGTCAGCAGCCTTTTTCCCGTTGATGGCGCTGATGATCCAGTTGCTGATGGTCAGAATCATGCCGATTGCCACGATGAAAGCGCCAATGGTCGCGATTTTGTGAAAGTCCGCGAAATGCGTCGGGAACTGGGAGTAGTCCCAATAACGTCTGGGCATGCCCTGGACGCCAATGATGAACAGGGGCCAGAAGGTGACGTTGACACCAATGAAGTTGAGCCAGAAACCCAGCTTTCCCTGACCTTCGTTCAGCATGCGTCCGGTGATTTTCGGGAACCAGAAGTCCACCGCGGCGAACACCGAGAAGGTCGCGAAAATGCCCATGATGAAGTGGAAATGGGCGTGGGTGAACGAGGTCTCGCCCAGATGGACCGACATGACCGTCATGGCCAGGGGGATGCCGGTCAGACCGCCGATGAGCAGGAGATAGAGGGAAGCCGTGCCATAATACATGGGGATGTTGAAGGTGATCGCGCCCTTGTACAAGGTTCCGAAGAGGGAAATGGTCATCAGACCGACAGGTACGGAGATCAGCAGCGTGGAGACCATTTGACCGATACGGAGCCAGTCGGGCATGCCGGAATAGTAGAGATGATGCACCCAGACCTCACCGGAGATCAGCACGATCAACCACATGCCACCATAAACCGCCGCCTTGTAGTTGAAGATGGGGTTTTTGGCCATGGTGGAAAAGATTTCGTAGAAGATTCCCATGGCGGGCAGGAAGATGACGTACACCGCGGGATGGGAATAGAACCAGAAGAGGTTCTGATAGAGCAGCACGTCGCCACCATTGGCGGGATCATAGAAGTGGGTGCCCAGGTAGCGGTCCAGCAGCAGCAGCGTGACCGCGGCCGCCAGCACCGGGACGAAGATCAATTGGATGGTGAGGGCGGTCACGCTGGACCAGACAAACATGTTGAGTTGATTCCAGCCCATGCCCGGCGCCCGCATGTAGATGATGGTCACCAGGAAGTTGACCGAGGCCAGAATGGAGGAGAAGCCGATCAGGTGGACGGTGAAGACATACAGGGCGAGGTTGCCACCCGTGAGGATGGAGTAGGGGGGATATCCCGTCCACATCACGTCCGGTTTGTCGGGGACGACAAACGTCAGCAGCGCCACCACGATGCCGGCCCAGAAGAGCCACACCGACAAGGCGTTGATACGGGGAAACGCCACGTCCTTGGCCCCGATCATCAAGGGGAGCAGGTAGTTGGCGGCGAAACCGGTGAGACCGGGAATGAGAAAACCGAGAATCATGGCGGCGCCATGGAAATACAGCCAGACGTTGTACTGGTCACCGCCGGTCATGGCGTCTGAAACGATGGTGGGTCCAGGAGACATCTGTTCGATACGAATCAAGAGAGCCATGATCCCTGCCACGGAGAAGGCGGCAATGGAACCGATCAGATAGAGGATGCCGATCCTTTTGTGATCCGTGGTAAAGATCCATTCTGACAGCTTAAATCCCGACGATGGAGTACTCATGCGTTGAAATCCTTCTGATATCCGTTGAGGGTAATCATGCGCCCTTGTTTTGTTTCTTGTCGGCCATCCATGTGTCGAATTCGGCTTGTGGCACCACCTTCACTTTGGACCACATGAAGGAGTGACGGTTGCCGCAATATTCGGCGCAGGTGGCGATGGTGTCGCCAAGCTTGTTGGGATTGAACCACAAATAGGTGACGCGACCCGGCATCAAGTCTTCCTTGACCCGATAGTCGGGCAGGAAAAAGGAGTGGACCACATCGGTGGCGGTCATACGCAACACCACAGGTTTGCCGATCGGAACCACCAGCCCCTCGCCGGTTTTGCTGTCCGGCTCGAAAGAGGTCGTCACGCCATTGTCGTACTCGAAAGACCATTGCCACATGCTGCCGGTGACCTTGACCTCCAGAGCGTTCCGGGGGACATTGCGGTATTCGTTCCACACGGTCCACCCCTTGGCGGCCAGATAGAAGTCGTCGGCCATGAAAAGGAAAGCGGGTACCAGGGCGTAACCAATCGCGGCGGACCGGGTGAGTTTGGGCGCGTCGCCAATTTGTCCGGGTTGGGTCGCCCGGTATTTGTATACCCAATACAAACCCGCAGCCAGAAAGATTCCACCGATGATTGCCAAATCAAGCAACACGTCATACCAAAGATGGTTCCAACTGGCCGTCGGATCCGGTATGCCTGCCTGCGCCCCCGCCTCTGCCAGGACGGCTGGTAGTCCGAGGCCCATCATGGCCATTGCGGAAACTGCCCGTTTCATGGATATTCTCCTCATTGTTTAATGTCCTTGCGACGATAGATCAGACGATAAATGCCCAGTGAACCAACCAGGAGGAGAATACCCAGCAAAAACGATCCCGCACCGATGAAAACGGGAATGCTCAGGGTATAACGTCCTTCCTTGAAATTGTAACTATAACAAAGACTGACCAAATAATCGATGGTTTCCGAGGGCCGAAACAGATTGGAGTTGGCCTCGAGCAAAGCCAGTTCAACATCTTTGGCGGTAATATTCAATACGTTCAAATAGCGCGCCACCCGACCTTCGGAGTTCAAAATCATGATGATGGTGGGGTGAAAGAAGGTCTTGTCCCTGGGGGACCAGAAGAACTTATACCCCAATTTGCCCATTTCCGTTTGAATCTCATCCGGGTTTTGAAACCGGGTGAAGTGCCAGCCTCTCCCCTCCGCCTCCTTCGGCAACTCAAGAAGTTGCACAAATTTATCCAGGCTTTCCTTGGTGTCGTTTTTGTCAAAGGAGACAAACAACACTTCGAACCCTTTGCCGACCTTCAGAGCCGTGACTCCTTTGAGCAACTCCTTCAGGGCGACCCCTACATTGAAACACGCACCATCACAGGTGTAGTAGGCTGGCACCAGGATCATGGGTCGGTTGGGGAGACTCTCGAAGGTCTGCACCTCTCCCGTCTCATTCAACAGGGAGAGATCCTTGCCGAATCTGACGCCCATGAATTTTTGTTCATCGATACGAAAGATGGCCGGATCGATTTCCGAATTTTCGGTGGGTCTTGAAAACGCGCCGACATCGAAAAAGACGCAGATGCACAAACCCAAGGTCAAGACCCACCCCAGCCATTTGCCTCCCATGTTCCGTTTGGTCCTACCAATAGTAGATCTGGGATGCGACAAAGAACCACACAATATCGACGAAATGCCAGTAAAGACCGGCGCAATAGGTCAGGTATTTGTTGGTCAGGCCCTTCATGGCGGCGATCAGCACCGTCAGGAAGACTCCCAGTCCCACCAGAACATGGGAGGCGTGGAAGCCGGTGATGGCATAGAAGGCCGTGCTGTAGGCGTTGGTGGATGGGGTGAAATTCTGGTGCAGCAGATGGTTGTATTCATAGATGGTGCAGCCAAGGAACAACAAACCCAGCAGGATGGAATAGAAAACCCAGCTGCGGAAGCCGCCCTTGTCGCCATGCTCCAGTTTTCCTTCCGCCACGTGGTAGGTGAAGCTGGAAGCGACCAGGATGACGGTCATGATGATTGGCAGGACGAGGTTCATTTCCTTGGGCGTGCCAACCGGGGGCCATGCAGGTCCGGCGGAGATGCGCATGGTCCAGTAGGAGACGAACAGTCCGAGGAAGATGAACACTTCGGAGACAATGAACAGGGGAAGCGCGGCGGGAGTCAAGCCTTCCATCACCGGTTCGTGGGTCAAAGCCTCGCCGGTCCATTTGGCGATACCCGCGATGAGCAGAGGTGTGCCCAGGCCGGCGCAAACGATGGTCATCAATTTATTGCTGTAAGAGAACCAGCTGATGAAGCTGAAAACGACCAGGAACAATACTCCACCCACGATCAGCATTGGGGCGACACTGACCTCCCAATGGTGTGCCTGTTGGTGACTCGACGCGCTTTGCACCATGACTTCCTCCTTGCTTTGGATTAGACCTTGAGCGATTAAAATATAGCACATTTTGATATATCAATTTGGCGAACATGTCAATCCCTTTTTGATCCATGTCAATTTTTTTTTGGTGAATAAATTGCAACGAACTTTGTTTGACGGGGCAACTGATTACCGTAAGACAGGTGCGGATGACGTTCTGTCGGAAATGACCGTGATTGCCGGTTGGTGGCGGGTGTATAGTGATGGTCGGCAAATGATTTCCGCGTGGTTATGGGTTGGGGAGGGGATTTTTTTTCGTGGGTGTTACGGGAATGGTCTGTATTGAAGCGAACCTGAGTGGGATGTTCCGGACGCGTGTGGTGATCCGGGCGGTGGGGATGTTGGGGCTGATTGTCGTCTTGTCCGGTGGGATGGGGTCGGCGACAGCGGAGGATGCTTTCGTCGGTGGACGGCGCGTCATGGTCGTGCAGGCCGAGAAGTCTCCGGCGACAAAGGCCCCTCAGAAGTCTGTTGCGAAGCCGGCGGTTGGAGGCAAGGAGGTTCCGCCTGATAAAAGCGCAGAGGTCAAAAATTTTGCCGCCATATGGATTCTTCTGATGCTGGTCGGTGTGGTTGTCTGGATGGTCTGGTTGAAAGGCAAAGCCTTTCTGCAATGGGCCATGACCCGTATGGATGACGAGGCGGAGCAGCTGCAAGAGCCGGTATCGATTACTTTCGGATATCAGTTGCGGAGCGATTTGATTGCGGTCGCGCGCAAATGGCAAGAACAGTACAGGGTGTCTCCCGCCAATCTTTCCGTGATCGCCGGGTTTGACACGGCCATGTTGTTGGGTATGTCCGAAGAGCATTATGCGGATTTCATGCAGGAAAGAAGCTTTGTGGCTGGCCGGGAGGTGGATTTGATTTTTGAACGGAAGAGGTATCTGGTCAAAGCGTGTCGTCAGGCCGACCGTTCGGGGAGTTCGGTCAAGTATGCGCCCAAGGCGCAGCATTTGCAGTGGGACATCCTTGTTTTTTTGATGTATGATGCGGATTATGCCCTCATGGGGGCGTGGCGCATGTCTTGTGAGGACTATAAGAGGCAGTGTGATCCGAAGGAGCGGTTGACCCCTGAGGATTATCAGCAGGGGGAACGGGTTGAGGGACCTGGGGATCGGATGGAGAGTCCTTGACCTCGGGACGGTTGGACTGGCCTGTGAGAGAGGCGATTTTGCGGACCGGATGAGGGGTCTTGAGGGAGATGTTGTATGGAGTGGATGCATTCGATCATTTTGGGTGTGGTACAAGGCGTCACGGAGTTTCTGCCGATCAGTTCCTCGGCGCATTTGATTCTGGTTCCTTATTTGTTGGGTTGGCAGGATCAGGGATTGATTTTCGATATTGCGGCCAACACGGGCAGCCTGGTGGCGGTATTGGTCTATTTTTGGCGGGATGTGGAGGCATTGACCAAAGGATTTTTGCGCACGTTGCGCCCTGGCGGGTTTCGGGATAATCCCGCCGGGCGGATGGCGTGGGCGGTTGGTTGGGCCACGATACCGATCGGCTTGGCGGGTTTGCTGTTCAAGCAACATGTGGAGACATTGGCGCGCAATCCCGCATTGATTGGTTCAACGATGATTTTTTTTGGTTTGTTGATGTGGTGGGCGGATCGACGTGGTGCGCGATGCAGGGGATTGGAGCATTTGACCTGGCGGGATGCGGTGATCATTGGTTTGGCTCAGATGTTGGCGTTGATTCCAGGCACTTCCCGTTCTGGTATCACCATGACCGCGGCTCTGTTTTCCGGGTTCACCCGTGAGGCTTCGGCTCGTTTTTCATTTCTCATGGCAATCCCGGTGGGGGTGTTGGCTGGAGGGTTGGAAGCGGTGGAGTTGATCCGGGTGGGATTGACCTTTTCTGAATGGCTATTCATGGGATTGGGTTTTGTGGTTTCCGGGGTATCGGCGTTTCTGGTCATTCACTGGTTGCTGACTTGGTTGCGACATCAGAGCCTGCTGCCGTTTGCCATTTACCGGATTGTTTTGGGTCTCTTCATCTTTATCCTTGTTCTCTAGGTTCAAATTGTGGATAATGCTGTCCGCGAGAAAGATGGGGCCGTAGCTCAGCTGGGAGAGCGCCGCGTTCGCAATGCGGAGGTCAGGGGTTCGATCCCCCTCGGCTCCACCAATTAAAGTTATTAGGAAAGTCTCAAAATCAAAGCCGCCTACCAGGGCGGCTTTTTTTACGCCTAAAAAGTCCAATGTTTCCAGTGGTTACCAGAACCGGTTTGAAATTCCTTTCGGTCTGAACCTGGACCAGAGAACACCGAAAACCGCGTTCCTCATTCTCTCTCGGCCCGAATTCTCC
>JADGCR010000049.1 GCA_015228895.1 Magnetococcales bacterium | reverse complement strand
GTCGGTGATCCAGAACGGGTTCATGTTCAGCGTGGAACCCCTGATGCCCAAGTTGTCCAAGCTCAACCCGGTGGCCGGCTTCAAGCGTCTGTTCTCCATGCGCTCACTGGTGGATCTGATCAAGTCCATCATCAAGATGACCCTGATCTCCCTGGTGGTGTACTGGTCGATCAAGGGGAGCCTGGACGAGATCATGGGATTGACCGCCACCTCCCTCGACCATGTGGTGCTCACCCTGGGGGAGCGTTCCCTGGATGTGCTGTGGCGGGTCACCCTGGTCTTTCTGGCCATCGCCCTGCTGGATTTCATGTATCAGAAGTATGAACACATCAAAGCCTTGCGCATGACCAAGCAGGAGGTCAAGGACGAGCTGAAACAGATGGAGGGCGATCCCCTGGTCAAGAGTCGCATCCGCCAGATTCAACGGGAAATGGCCCAGCGCCGCATGATGGCCGAAGTGCCCAAGGCGGACGTGGTGATCACCAACCCGACCCACTTCGCCGTGGCCCTGCTCTATCAGCAGGGCAAGATGAGCGCCCCCAAGCTGACCGCCAAGGGACGGGGACGGGTGGCGGAACGCATCCGGGAGGTGGCCCGCAGCAATGGGGTTCCCATTGTGGAGAATCCCCCGCTGGCCCGCTCCCTGTTCAAGGACGTGGATCTGGAACGTCTGGTGCCGCCGGAGCTGTTCAAGGCCGTGGCCGAAGTGCTGGCGTATGTCTACGGCCTGCGCTCCCGTCGGCCCGGCGGTGCGGGGATGATGGGTTGAGCGCCCCCCTGGACTCCCCGCGGGCCGTCTACGAGCAGGCGTTGCGCTGGCTCACCCGGCGTTCCTACGGAGAGAGGGAGCTGGCCCGCAGGCTGAAAGGGAACGGAGCCTCCACGGAGACGACGGAGCAGGCCCTGAACCGCTGTCGGGAGCTGGGCTACCTGGACGACGCGGCCTTCGCCCGGTCCCGCGCCCGGACCCGTTTCGGGCAGGGTCAGGGGGCGGTGCGGGTGCGGGGGGAGTTGCTGCTGCTGGGGATCGACGCCGCGATCGTGCAGACCGTCCTGGAAGAGGAAATGGCGGAGTCCGACCCGGTGGACCAGGCGGAACAGGTATTGGAAAAACGGTTTGGCCCAGTGGCGGGCCAAGGCGCCTCCTTGACTTTCAAGGAGCGGCGACAACGGCATGATTTCCTGGCGCGCCGCGGATTCGATGGGGATGTCATCGACGCGGTGTTGTCGGGCAGACGTTGACGGCGTCTTTGGTCAGGATCTTTTTTGGTTCCAATTGAGGTGATTATGATGACGGCAGATGAGATTCGCGACCGTTTTGTGTCGTTTTTCGAGCAGCGCGGCCATGAGCATGTGGCCTCTTCCAGTCTGGTCCCCGGGAACGATCCCACCCTGCTGTTCGCCAACGCGGGCATGAATCAGTTCAAGGGCGTGTTCCTGGGCCGGGAGCGGCGGACCAACAGGCGCGCGGTCTCCGTGCAGAAATGCGTGCGGGCCGGGGGCAAGCACAACGATCTGGAGAATGTGGGTCGCACGGCGCGCCATCACACCTTTTTCGAAATGCTGGGCAACTTCTCCTTCGGGGAGTACTTCAAGGAAGAGGCCATTGGCATGGCCTGGGAGTTTGTCACCAGGGAGTTGGGATTGCCCGCGGGCCGCCTGCTGGTGACGGTCTACGCGGAGGACGAGGACGCCTACCGCATCTGGCACCAGGGGCTGGGTCTGCCCGCCGAACAGATCATCCGCATCGCCACCAGCGACAATTTCTGGTCCATGGGACCGACGGGGCCGTGCGGGCCTTGTTCGGAGATCTTCTACGATCATGGTCCCGACATCTTTGGAGGCCCTCCCGGCTCCCCCGATCAGGACGGGGACCGTTTCGTGGAGATCTGGAATCTGGTCTTCATGCAATACGACCGCGGCGCGGACGGCACGCTGGTACCCCTGCCCCACCCCTGCATCGACACCGGGGCGGGATTGGAGCGGCTGGCGGTGGTCCTGCAGGGGCGCACCAACAATTACGACTCGGATCTGTTCCAGCCCCTGATGCAGGCGGCGGCGCGGCTGACCGGGTGCGCACACTCCGGGGCCACGGAGCGCGGGGCCGGGGTGCTGTCCCAGCAGACCATCTCCCTGCAGGTCATCGCCGATCACGTCCGCGCGGTGAGTTTCCTGATCGCGGACGGGGTGTTGCCCTCCAACGAGGGGCGGGGATACGTCCTGAGGCGCATCATGCGGCGGGCCATGCGTCATGGCCGGTTGCTGGGACTGGAGGAGCCGTTCCTGTTCCTGCTGGTGCCCACCCTGGTGGAAAAGATGGGGCGGGTCTACCCGGAACTGATCGCCCAGCAGCGGGCCATCACCTCGGTGGTGGAAAACGAGGAGAAACGGTTTGTGACCACCCTGGGCTCCGGCATGAAACTGTTGGAGGGTGTGACCGCCGGATTGCAGGCGGGAGATCGTCTGGGGGGAGAGATGGTCTTCACCCTGTACGACACCTATGGATTCCCGGTGGATCTGACGGCGGACATCCTGCGGGACCGGGGCATCGAACTGGACCTGGAGGGTTTCGACCAGTGCATGGCCAGACAGAAGGCCATGGCGCGCGCCGCCTGGTCCGGTTCCGGGGACGCGGGGATCGCGGCGGTGTTTCATGAGATTCTGGCCGCCGGGGGACCGGTGACCTTCGTTGGCTATGAGCAGGAATCGGCCCGGGGACGGATACGGGCCATCATCAACCTGCAGGGGGGGATGGTGGCCACGCTGGCCGCCGGGGAGGAGGGGGGCGTGGTGTGCGATCGGACCCCGTTTTATGGCGAGTCCGGCGGTCAGGTTGGGGACACGGGTTGGATGACGGCCACGGGAACGCGCTTCGAGGTCACGGAGAGCCGCCGGCCGGTCGGAGAACTGGTGGTCCATTACGGTCGCCTGCTTCAGGGTGGCCTCGCGGTGGGGGACGAGGTGGCGCTGCAGGTGGACGGGGAACGCCGTCAGGCGGTGCGCTGGCATCACTCCGCGACCCATCTGCTGCATCACGCCTTGAAGAAGGTGCTGGGGGACCACGTGAAACAGGCTGGTTCCCTGGTGGGGCCGGAGCGTTTGCGGTTCGACTATTCCCATTACCAGGCCATGACCTCCGACGAGCTGGAGCGGGTGGAAGGATGGATCAACCAGTGGATTCTGGCCAATCACCTCCAGGAGACCGCCATCATGACCCCGGAGGAGGCGATCGGGGCCGGGGCCATGGCCCTGTTCGGGGAGAAATACGGCGAGCGGGTGCGGGTGGTGCGGCTGGGCCCCTCCATGGAACTGTGTGGCGGGACCCATGTGAGCCGGACCGGGGATATCGGTTTGCTGCGCATCGTCTCCGAGAGCGCGGTGGCCTCCGGGGTGCGACGTATCGAGGGGGTGTGCGGCGAGCGCGCCAGGGAGAGCTATCAGCAGGATGCGCGGCTGTTGCAGCGCATCGCCGGCCTGCTGAAACTCGCCCCGGCCGACGCCATGGCGGGTGTGGAGAAACTGCTGGCGCGCCGGGTGGAACTGGAGCGGGAGCTGGAAAAATCCAAAGCCGCGTTGGCCGGTTCCACGGTGGACGAATTGCTGGCCCGTGTGCGCGAGAAGGGTGGCATACGCTATCTGGTCGCCAGGGTGACGGACGTGGACGCCAAAGGATTGCGCGATCTGGCGGACCGGCTGCGGGACCGGCTGGTTTCCGGCGTGATTCTGCTGGGTGTGCCCGAAGAGGGCAAGGTGAGCCTGTTGGCGGGCGTGACCAGGGATCTGACGGGTCGCTGCAAGGCGGGGGATCTGATGCAGGTGGTGGCACCCGTGGTGGGCGGCAAGGGAGGTGGCCGTCCGGACATGGCGATGGGGGGCGGTACACGTCCTGAGGCGTTACAGGAGGCTTTGGCCGTCGCGGCGGCCTGGATCGAGGAGAAGGCAGGATGAGTGAGCAGAAGATGCAACGCAATTGTCCCCATTGTCAGGTTCCAATGAAGAAATGGGCGGCGGCCGGTCACAATTTTTGCGGTGACGGCATGGGTTTCGTGAGTGATGTCATGTTGATCTGTTTCAACGATCTGTGTCCCATGTACGTCAAGGGATGGGATTCCCTGTACAACTCCATGCGCCGCATCGGTTCGGTGCGGGCGTTCTACAACCCGGAAGACGGGGACGAGGGGGTGTTGCCGGTCGGGCACAAGGACGCCTTGCGGGGGGATATCGTCGAGGACGAACCGGCGAGCCACGGGGCCTGATTGTCCAGCGCCACTTGCAGGCGGGTGATACTTATCCGTTTCCGGCCGACAGCAACGCCCCATGCACCCCTCTGGAGGCGTCGGCAGCCAAATGCAAAAACAATCCGGTGACGCTTTGCGGTTGCGGCAGATTGACAGCGTCCTCGCCGGGGAATACCTTGGCGCGCAGACCAGTGGCCATGGGGCCGGGATCCACGGCGTTCATGCGCACCGTGCCGTGGGCGGTTTCGGCGGCCCAGGTGCGGGTCAGGTGCAGCAAAGCCGCTTTGGAAGCGCCGTAGGCCCCGCGAAACGGAGTGGCCTTGACCCCCTCCCCGCAAACCACCTGAATGACCGAACCCGCGTCACTCATGCGCAACAACGGCAGAAACTCCCGGGTGAGGAAAAACGGAGCGGACACATTGACCCGGAAAACCGCCTCCCAATCCGCGGGACAGTGGGCGTCCAGAGGGGTGCGGGGACCGGCCAGGGCGGCGGCGTTGACCAGCACATCCAGACGGCCAAAACGCTGGAACAGCCCCTTGGCCACCTCCGGAACCCGCTGCAACTCCGTCTCCAGGTTGAGAGGCACGAGACCCGCCCGTCCCCCCTCCCGACGAATGAGATCGTCGGTCTCCTCCAGGGTCTGCTGGCGGGAGCCGAGCAGAAACACCTGCGCCCCGGCGCGGGCATAAGCGCACGCCACGGCGCGACCCAGACCGGAACCCGCTCCGGTAACCAGAATGACGCGGTTTTTTAATGACATGTCGGTGACTCGATCCGGCCAGAGTTAAAGTGGAGGCGGACAATGTATCACACCAGCGCGGAAAATGCCCCCGTGATTTTTCTCATGGGTCCCACCGCGTCGGGAAAAACCGCGCTGGCCCTGCGGCTGGCCCGCCGGTTTCCCATCGAGATCGTCAACGCCGATTCGGTGCAGATCTACCGGGGCATGGAGATCGGCTCCGCCAAACCCACCCCCGACCAGCGGCGTCAGGTGCCCCACCACCTGCTGGACGTGACCGACCCGGACCTCCCCTGGTCGGCGGACCGCTACCGGGAAGCGGCCTGGGAAACCATCCGTGGGTGCCACGACCGGGGGATCTCGCCCCTGTTCGTCGGCGGCAGCGGTCTTTATCTGCGCGCCGTGGAACAGGGGCTGGCTCTCACCCCGCCGGTGCCGGAGAGCATCACCGGCGCCATCCGCGCCGAAGCCGGGCAACAGGGCTGGCCCCATCTCCACCGGCGTCTGGCCACCGTGGACCCCGCCGCCGCCGGACGCATCACCCCCGGAGACGGACAACGCATCCTGCGCGCCCTCTCCGTCTTCGAGGCCACCCGCGTCCCCCTGTCCGAATGGTGCCGGCGACAACCCCTTCCCCCCCCCTTCGCCATACTCAAGCTCGCCATCGGGCCGCCGCGCCCCCTCCTCTACCAGCGCATCGAGGCCCGTTACGACCGGATGATTCAGGAGGGCCTGCTCCCGGAGGCCCAGGCCCTGCTGGACCGGGGTTACGACCTCAACCTCCCCGCCATGAAAGCCGTGGGCTATCGCCAGCTCTTTCCCCACCTCCAGGGCAAGGAGTCCCTGGAACGGGCGCTCGACCAGGCCAAATGCGCCAGCCGACGCTACGCGAAACGCCAGGAAACCTGGCTGAAACAGGAACCCGACCTGATCCGCCTGGCGGATGACGCCCCGGAGCGGGAGGCGGCGGAACGGATCAACCGCTTTTTGACCGGAGGCTGAACTTGCCGTTTGCCGGGAAGAGGGTATACTGAGAAACTTCCCCAACCGTTTTTCCTGCCTGAGTGGAGCCTTGCCATGAGCCACGATCTGAACGCCGAGCCGTTGCAAGCCCTGCTGGTGCAGACCATCCCCCGCAAGGAGACCCGGGAGCGGGCGGAACGGCTGGCGACCGAACTGGAAAAACTGGTCATCAGCGCCGGGATCGAACCCCTGGCCACCCGATACTTTTCCCTGCCCCGTCCCCACTCCGGGACCTTTCTGGGCAAGGGCAATCTGGAGACCCTGGCGGAGGCGGTCAAGGAGCAGGCCGCCAATCTGGTGGTCTTCAACCACTTTTTGAGTCCGGTGCAGCAGCGCAACCTGGAAAAGGCCCTCGCCGCCAAGGTATCCGACCGCACCGGGGTGATTCTGGAGATCTTCTCCGCCCGCGCCCGGACCAGGGAGGGATGCCTGCAGGTGGAACTGGCGGCCCTGCTCTATCAGCAGTCCCGGCTGGTGCGCTCCTGGACCCATCTGGAGCGGCAGAAAGGCGGGGTGGGCCTGCGGGGCGGGCCGGGCGAGACCCAGATCGAGGTGGACCGCCGCCTGATCCGGGAACGGATTC
This sequence comes from Magnetococcales bacterium, assembly GCA_015228895.1. Next base: position 5,653 of record JADGCR010000049.1, on the reverse strand, counting down.
AGAAACTGGAAAAATCCCTGGAAACCGTCAAACGGACCCGCACCCTGCAACGCCAGTCGCGCCAGGAGGTCCCGTTCTTCAGCGCCGCCCTGGTGGGGTACACCAACGCGGGCAAATCCACCCTCTTCAATCGCCTGACCGGCGCCTCGGTGTATGCCGAGGATCAGCTGTTCGCCACCCTGGACCCCACCTTGCGCAAGGTCGTCCTGCCCAACGGGGAGAAGATCATTCTGAGCGATACCGTGGGTTTCATCCGGGATCTGCCCCATCAGCTGGTCGCGGCCTTCCGCGCCACCCTGGAAGAGACCCTGGAGGCGGACCTGCTGGTGCACGTCGTGGACCTCTCCGATCCGGAGTGGGAGGAGCAGGAGGCCGCGGTGCTGGAGACCCTGCGGGAACTGAAAGCCGACCACAAACCCCTGTTGACCCTGTACAACAAGGCCGACCTCCTCCCCCCCGACGCCGGACGCGTCGAGCGGGTGCAGGGCCGGGAGGAGGTGTTGATCCTCTCGGCGGTCACCGGCAGCGGCCTCGACGCCCTGCTGGCCTCGCTGGGCCGGGCCGCCCGCAAGACCTCCCGCATCGTCCGGCTGCGCCTGCCCGCGGTGGAAGGGGCCCTGCTGGCCCGTCTCTGTCAGGAGGGCCGGGTGCTGACGCGACGCGACGAGGAGGAGACCGTCCACCTGACCGTCTCCCTCTCCCCCATCGCCCGTGGCCGCCTGGAGCCGGTCATCCGCTCCTATCTGAGCGACGCCTGAATCATGGCGTCCGCTGTGAATCGTGCTTCTGCCGCTGGATGCCCCGGCTGGCCTGGTCCTGGGCCTGACGCAGCTTCCGCCGTTCCGCCGGGGTCAACACCCCGTCGCTTTTCATGCGCTCCTCGCGTTTTTCGATCCGCTCCTGTCCGGCCTCCAGCCGTTCCGCCTCCCTGGTGGTCAGTTGACCACTCTCCACCCCCTGCCGGATGCGCCGCTCCTGATGCTGCTGCCGTCGGTCCACCCCCGGACCCTTGCGGGGCGGTTCCGCCAGGGCCAGGCCACCGGCCAGCAAGGAAAAAGTCAGCGCCGCCACCAAAATTTTCATATCAACCTCCCCGCGCCTGTGAAAAAATGTCCGCGCCTTGAACCAGCGCTGCCGGTTTTCTTAAACATTTGTCCCCAATGTGACGAAACAGTGACATGAGATCAAGGCACTGTTCAACACGGGAGTCATGCATGCACCACAAGCCAACGGAAATCAACCGCCGGCTGGAAACCCTCAAGTCCCTGCTGGAGCGCATCCATCGCTCCTGGGGGCCGGAGGACTTTGAAGCCCTGATGCGCTTTTTTGTGGAGATCCTGCCACGCCTCACCCACTCCGAACGGTGCAGCGTCTTCGTGGTGGACCAATCCACCGAGAACATCTGGCTGAAATTCGGTACCGGAGTCAAGGAAAAAGCCATTATCGCCCCCATGCAGGGCAGTCTGGTGGGGGAATCCATCCGCCTGGGCAAGACCGTGACCCAGTCCGGACTGGAACACCGCACCGGCTTTCACGCCGAGGTGGACAAAAAGACCGAATTCGTCACCCGGAATCTCATCTGCGTCCCGATTCGCAGTCTGGCGGGCAACTATCACCTGGGGGCGGTGGAGATCCTCAACAAAAAGGACAATCAGGAGTTTACCCCGGAAGACGAAGGACTGCTGCAACAACTGGTCAAGTATCTCGCCCTCTCCATCGAGCACAACACGGTCACGGAAGAGATCATCGAAATCACCAGGGGAATGCACGTGGAGATCGCCCGCTCCACCAGCGCCCTGCTGGGCGGCGACCGTTTCGTCGCCGAAAGCCGGGCCATGCGCCATGTCCTCTCCCTGGTCAACCAGGTCGGACCGCTGCCGGTCAATGTCTTCATCACCGGGGAGAGCGGTTCGGGCAAGGAGGTGATCGCCCGGCTGATCCACGAACGCCCCGGAGAACGGCGTTCCCGGCCCTTCGTGGCGGTCAACTGCTCCTCCATCCCGGAAACCCTGATGGAAAGCGAATTCTTCGGGCACGAAAAAGGGGCCTTCACCGGGGCGACCAACAGCCGCATGGGACGTTTCGAGGAGGCGACCGGCGGGACCCTGTTCCTGGACGAAATCTCCGACATGCCCCTGACCATTCAACCCAAATTCCTCCGCGCCATCCAGGAGATGGAAGGGGTGCGCCTGGGGGGCAACACCCTGCACCATTACGATTTCCGCATCATCAGCGCCTCCAGCAAGAACCTGCGGGACGAGGTCAAGGCGGGCCGCTTCCGGGAGGATCTCTTTTTCAGGCTCTTCTCCGTGGACCTCCTCCTCCCCCCCCTGCGGGAGCGCAACGACGACATCCTGCCCCTGATGATGCTGTTTCTGGAACAGGTGAGCAAACGGTTCAAGAAAAGAACCAACGGCTTCTCCCCCCAACTCCTCGCCCTGTTCGAAGCCTACTCCTGGCCCGGCAACGTCCGCCAACTGGAGCACGAGGTGGAACGCCTGGTGGCCCTCACCCCGGAAGGGGAGGTGATCACGGAGGCCCACTGTTCCCTGCAACTCCTGGAGACCCGTCCCCCGGCGTTGCCCGGCATCCCCTCCGGCAACCTCTCCCTGCCGGAACACCGCAAACGGCTGGAGATCGACCTCATCCGCCAGGCCCTGCGCAAAACCGACGGCAACAAGGTCAAGGCCGCCGAGCTGCTGGACATCACCCGCCAATCCCTTCACAATAAGCTCAAACTCTATCAACTTGAGGAGCAGTCATGATCATCAAGGGCGGATTGGCCGTGGCGGGGAGTCTCTCCATGGCGACGGGATTCTACCATTTGCTGACCCAATCCAGGATCGTGGAGGGGATCCACCCCCACGATCTGGCGCAAAAAGCCTTCGACAACGTTTACAAACCGGAACAGTTGCAGCAATCCATCAGCGCCATGAACGACGCCTTCGCCCTCTCCCAGCGGGCCCTGGACCTCACCCCCATCCACATGGGCATGGTGGCCGTCGGCGGGATTCTGCTGCTGCTCGCCCTGTTCCGCAAACCAGAACGCAGGCCCCCCGGCTGAAACCCGGCATGCGGCAGGCTTTCGCACTGTATGCCCGGGGTCGTCCGGAGGAGGCGCTGGAGCGGATCCGGTCCGTGACGGCCGGGAGGCCACCGGACCCGGAAACCCTCAATCTGACCGCGGCCTGCCACCAGGGGCTGGGCCGTCCGGAGCAGGCCGGGGCCTGCTGGCGACAGGCCCTGGCCCTCCGGCCCGATTTCGTTTCGGCCTGGAACAATCTGGGGGTGCTGGCCAAGGAGCGGAACGACTTCCGGGAGTCCCTGGCCGCCTACCGGGAGGCGTTGCGCATCCAGCCGGATTACGTCAGCGCCTGGTACAATCTGGGGGTGCTGCTGCAGGCCATGGGGGAGTTGGAGGAAGGAGCCGCGGCCTTCCGGGAGGTGATGCGCCTGGACCCTGGACATGTGGCGGCCCGCAACAATCTGGGCAATATCGCCCGGGACCGGGGCCGTTTCCCGGAGGCGGAAGCCGCCTTCCGGCAGGCGTTGGCCCTGCAGCCCGACTGCGCGGACGCCCAATGGAACCTGAGCCTGCTGCTCCTGACCCTGGGGGCGTTCCAGGAGGGGTGGCGGCTCCACGAGGCCCGCCATCACCCCAACAAAACCCAGTGGCGCGTTCCCCTTCCCGCCCTCCCCTTTCCCAGATGGCGGGGGGAGGAGCTGGAGGGCAGATCCCTGCTGCTGGTGGGGGAACAGGGCATGGGGGACCAGATCCAGTTTTGCCGGTTCGCCCCGCTGTTGAAAGCCAGGGGGGTGCGACGGCTCACCCTGGTCTGTCCCCCCGCGCTGCTCCCCCTGTTCGCCTCCCTGGAGGGGGTGGATCGGGTGGTGGACGAGGATCGTCTGGCCACCGTCGCCCCCCAGGATTACTGGGCCCTGCTGCACTCCATCCCCCATCTTGCCGGAACGGGAATCCCCTCCCGGCTCCCCTATCTCGCCCCGCCCGCGGGGCGTCTCCAGGCATGGCGGGAACGACTGGCACCCGCGCGGGGGATGCGGGTGGGGGTGGTCTGGAAGGGGGACCCGTCGCACGGCAACGACGCCCACCGCTCCCTGCCGGATCTGACGGTCCTGGCCCCCTTGTGGCGGGTGCCGGGGGTGACTATGATCAGTTTGCAGAAGGGCCGGGGGGAGGAGGAGGCGCGCCATCCCCCGCCGGGACAGCCGGTGACGCATCTGGGAGAGGCGTTGACGGACTGGGGGGAGAGCGCCGCCGCCGTCATGGCGCTGGATCTGCTGATCTCCATCGATTCCGCCGTGGCCCATCTGGCCGGGGCGTTGGGAAAGCGGTGCTGGGTGATGCTCCCCGCCCGGGGTTGCGACTGGCGCTGGATGTTGGAGCGGGAGGACTCTCCCTGGTATCCGGAGGTGATGCGGCTGTTCCGTCAAACCCGACCGGGGGTGTGGTCCGATGTGGTGGAACGCATGGTGGCAGAACTGGCGGGAGCGGGAAACGGGCATGACAGCGCGCAAACAAATGGTGTTTTCCCTGTATGGCGCGGGTCGTCTGGTGGAGGCGCTGGCGGCGGCCAGGGAGATGCTGGCCACAAACCGCGATGATGTGGAACTGCTGAATCTGGCGGCGGCCTGCCACATGGGATTGGGAGCGCCGGACCAGGCCGAGGCCTGCTGGCGCGCGGCGCTGGACATCCAACCGGATTGGGGCGAGGGCTGGAACAATCTGGGGGTGCTCTACAAGACGCGCAAACAGTTCGCCGCCGCCAGCGAGGCGTTGCGCACGGCCTTGAGACTGAACCCCGCCCATGCGGAGGCCAGCAACAATCTGGGCACGGTGCTGCTGGCAACGGCCTGTTATCCGGAGGCGGAAAACGCCTTTCTGCAAGCGGCGCGCCTCCGACCGGAGTACGCCGAGGCCCATTACAACCTGGGCGCCCTGTTGATGGAACTGGGACGGGCGACCGAGGCCGAGGCGGCGTTCCTCCGGGCCGTGGCCCTCCGGCCGGAGTACGCCAACGCCCACAACAATCTGGCCACCCTGCTGGCGGGACAAAAAAGATACCGGGAGGCTGAAACCGCCTTGCGCCGGGCGTTGCGCTGCCAGCCGCGACGGGGGGACATCCTGTTCAATCTGGGCAATCTGTTGAAGCAGCTCGACCGTCCGTCGGAAGCCGAGACGGCCTTCCTGGAAGCGGTGCGCTGCCAGCCCGGACATGTGGAAGCCCTCAACAATCTGGGCATCCTGTTGCAGGAGCAGCGACGTCCCGCCGAGGCGGAAGAGATTTTCCGCCATCTTCTGTCCATCCGGCCCGATTTCTTCCCGGCCCGCTTCAATCTGGGCAACCTTTTGCGGACACAAAGGCGTTACCACGAGGCCGAGAGCGCCTATCGCCACGCCCTCGACCTCAGGCCGGAGGCGCTGGAGGCGCGCGTCAATCTGGGGCTGACGCTGCAAGAGACCGGACGTTGCGCCGAGGCGGAGGAGATTTTCCTGCACCTCCTGGCACAGGATCCCCAACACGCGGACACCGCCTGGAATCTGGCGCTTTTGTACCTCTCCCAGGGCCGCTTCCAGGAGGGCCGCCCACTGCAACGCGTCCAGGTCCACCCCTTCCTGAACCATCTCCCACAG
>JADGCR010000499.1 GCA_015228895.1 Magnetococcales bacterium | reverse complement strand
GCGCTCAGCAACTCTCTTTCGCCGATACCCTGAAATACTGGGAGGGGCGGTTCGACATCATCACCCTGGAAGACCGCAACCTGCCGGTGATCGCCGAAAAGCGGGTACTGCGTCCCCGCTCCGATGCCGCCCGCGCCCAACTCCAAACCGCCTTCGAGGCCTCCACCAAGGTGGGGGGGGGGATCCTTGCCACGCTCCTGACCAGCAGCGGTGACAAGGAGATGTTCCGCCGGGTCTATCCCTTCAGCCCGGCCCTGGTGCAGGCTCTGGTGGCGCTCTCCTCGGTGCTGCAACGGGAACGCACCGCGCTCAAGGTGATGATCCAACTGCTGGTCAACCAGCGAGAGAGCCTGGAGTTGGGACAGATCGTCCCGGTGGGCGACCTCTACGACGCCATCGCCGACGAGGCCGAACCCTTTACCAGCGAGATGCGCCACCACTTCGAAAACGCCCGCAAGCTCTACCGGCAGAAGCTCCTGCCCATGCTGGAAAAGGAGCATGCCGTGCGGGCGGAAAACCTCCACGAACTGCCGGCGACCGATGCCAAACGCCGTGCCTTTCTGGCCGACGACCGGTTGATGAAAACCTTGCTGCTCTCGGCCCTGGTACCGGCGGTGGAGTGCTTCAAGGGGCTCAACGCCGCCCGCCTGACGGCACTCAACCACGGCAACGTGCGCGCCCCCATTCCGGGCCAGGAGGTGAGCATCGTCTTGCAGAAATGCCGCCGCTGGGCCGGACAGGTGGGCGAGATCAAAATCGGCGATGAACCGGCCAACCCCACTTTGTCGGTGCAACTGACCGGCGTGGACATCGAAACCATTCTGGACAAGGCCCGGGGGGTGGACAATCCGGGCAGCCGGGCCAAAAAGATCCGGGAAATCCTGTTCACCGCCCTGGGGATACCGGAGTCGGACTCCCTGTTCGGGGTGGAGGTGAACCATACCTGGAGGGGGACATCCCGAACTCTGGACGTGCTCTTCGCCAACATCCGCGAAATGGCCGACGATGCCCTCAAGAGCAGCGAAGAACGCTGGAAGCTGGTCATCGATTTCCCCTTTGACGTGGATGGGCACACCCCGTCGGATGATCTGGCCACCCTGGAACGGTTCCGCAATCGCACTCTGTCCAGCCGCACCCTCTGCTGGTTGCCTTCTTTCTTCAGCCGTGAGGTGCAGCGGGATCTGGGATCCCTGGTGGTGATGGAGCACGTCCTGACCAGCGACGATCGCTTTCGCAGCTATGCGGATCATCTTTCGGAAATTGAACGCGCCTCGGCCAAAAGCCTGATGGACAACCAGCGCAGCCAGCTCAAACAGCATGTGCAAAACTGCCTGGAGGGAGCCTATGGCATTGCCCCGCCAGCCCCCGGCACTCTGGATGGGGCGCACAATCTGGGGGACCATTTTCAGTCCCTGGATCCCACCTTTCAACCGCAACCGCCGGTGGGGGCCAATCTCAAGGAGGGCTTTCTGCATCTCGTCGAGCAGGCCCTCGGCCATCAGTTTCCGGATCATCCCCTGTTCGAGGCGGAGGTCAAGGCCGCCAACCTGCGCCGGGTGATGGATGAGGTCAACAAGGCCATTCAGTCCAGCGACGGGCGCGTCGGCGTGGAGAAGAACCAGCGCCAGTTGATGAAACAGATTGCCAATCCCCTGAAGCTGGGCGAAATGCACGAGACCCATTTCGTGCTGGGCAACCACTGGAAAACCCATTTCGAACGCAAAATCGCTGGTCACAGCGGCCCGGCTTCGGTGGCCCATCTGCGGCAGTGGACCGATGACCCCAAACCCATGGGGCTTCCCGCCGTTGCCCAGAACCTGTTGATCCTGCTCTTTGCCCAGCAGACCAACCGGGTTTTCATGCAGCATGGCGGGGTCATTCAACCCACCCTGGAGAGCCTGCCCGATGAGTCCACCCTGCATTTGCAAGAATTGCCATCCCAATCGGATTGGGAGTTGGCCAGGGAGCGGGCAGCAGCCATCTTCGGTCTGCCAGCCTCCTCGCCATTATGCAATGCCACCAACGTG
>JADGCR010000498.1 GCA_015228895.1 Magnetococcales bacterium | reverse complement strand
CGAACTTCATATTTATGCACCAGGGGAAAATCGCCGAAATGAAAACCGGGGAGGGGAAAACCCTGGTGGCCACCCTCCCTTTGTACCTCAACGCCCTCACCGGCAAGGGGGTCCACCTGATCACCGTGAACGATTACCTGGCCAAACGGGACTCCGCCTGGATGGGCAAAATCTATGGCGCCCTGGGGATGGAAACCGGGGTCATTGTCCACGGTCTGGACGACCGGGAGCGGCGCGCGGCCTATCAGGCGGACATCACCTACGGCACCAACAACGAATTCGGCTTCGACTTCCTGCGGGACAACATGAAATTCTCCCTGGAGGAGATGTGTCAGAGGAGCCTCCATTTCGCCATCGTGGACGAGGTGGACTCCATCCTCATCGACGAGGCGCGCACTCCGCTGATCATCTCCGGTCCCACCGAGGAGAGCACGGACAAATATTACAAACTGGACCGGATCATCCCCAAACTGACGGAAGAGACCCACTACAAACTGGACGAAAAGGCCCGTTCGGTGATCTTCACCGAAGAGGGCAACGAATTCACCGAAGCCTTGCTGAAAGAACGCAACCTGATCAAGGACAGCGGCCTGTACGACATCCAGAACGTGGAGATCATCCATCACCTCAACCAAGCCCTGCGCGCCCATACCCTGTTCGAGAAAGACAAGGATTACATCATCAAGGACGGGGAGGTGGTGATCATCGACGAGTTCACCGGCCGCATGATGCCCGGCCGCCGCTACTCCGACGGTCTGCATCAGGCCCTGGAAGCCAAAGAGGGCATGGTGATCCAGAACGAATCCCAAACCCTGGCCTCCATCACCTTCCAGAACCTCTTCCGCATGTACGAGAAACTGGCGGGCATGACCGGCACCGCCGACACGGAAGCCTCGGAATTCCAATCCATCTACAATCTGCAAGTGGTCATCATCCCCACCAACAGGAACATGATCCGGGAAGACGGGGATGACGTGGTATACCGCACCCAGGAGGAGAAAACCAACGCCATCATCGAAGAGATCCAGGATTGCCGCTCGCGGGGTCAACCCGTGCTGGTGGGCACCATCTCCATCGAAAAATCCGAGGAACTCTCCAATCGACTGAAGAAACTCAAGATCGTCCACAACGTCCTGAACGCCAAACATCACGAACAGGAGGCCATGATCGTGGCCCAGGCGGGACGGAGCGGGGCCATCACCATCGCCACCAACATGGCGGGCCGGGGAACCGACATCCAGTTGGGCGGCAACCCGGAGATGCGCATTCAATCCGAAATCCCGGCGGGCAGCGACGCGGCGTTCCAGCAGAAAATGGAAAAAAAGATCCGCGAGGAGTGCGTCGCCGAAAAGCAGGTGGTGTTGCAGGCCGGCGGGTTGCACATCCTGGGAACGGAACGCCACGAGTCCCGGCGCATCGACAACCAGCTGCGGGGACGCGCCGGTCGCCAGGGGGATCCCGGCTCCAGCCGTTTCTATCTCTCCCTTCAGGATGACCTGATGCGGATTTTCGGCTCGGAACGCATGGACGGCATGCTGCAAAAACTGGGCCTCGCGGAAGGGGAGGCCATCATCCACCCCTGGATCAACAAGGCCATCGAATCGGCGCAGAAAAAGGTGGAGGGTCGCAACTTCGACATCCGCAAGAACCTGCTCAAGTTCGACGATGTGATGAACGATCAGCGCAAGGTCATTTTCGATCAACGGCGGGAGCTGATGGAAAGCGAGGATGTCTCCGATTTCACCCTGAGCATCCGGGAGGATCTGCTGGACGGCTTGATGGCCGCCAACATTTCCGACGACGCCCACCCGGACGCGTGGAAAATCAGCGAATTCGCGGATGGCGTGTTGCAACAGTTCAACGTCGCGCTCCCCATGGACGCCTGGATGGAGGAGCAGGGCGTCACCACCAAGATCATCCGGGATCAAAGCTGGGAGATCATCCACGCCTATAACCGGAAACGCGAGGAGACCATGGGCGCGCCGCTGATGCGCTATCTGGAAAAAACCATCCTGCTTCAGGTGCTC
>JADGCR010000497.1 GCA_015228895.1 Magnetococcales bacterium | reverse complement strand
AGGGAGCGCGGCGATGCTGAAACGCCCGGATTCAATCTTGGAAAAGTCCAATACGTCGTTGATCACCCCCAGCAATGCCTTGCCTGATCGGTGCATGGTCTGGACGAGTCGGTTTTGTTCCGGGTCCAGATCGGTTTCCAGCAACACCTCCGACATGCCCAACACCACGTTCATTGGTGTACGGATTTCATGGCTCACGCTCGCCAAGAATTCCGACTTGGCAAGATTGGCTGTTTCCGCCATCAGCTTCGCGCTCTCCAACGCGGCATTCTTATCCTGCATCACCTGATCCAAACGTTGACGTTCCATGCACAACAACGCCTCCGCCCGTTTGCGTGCGGTGTTGTCGGTGCCAATCAGCAGATAACCGATAATGATGTCTTGATCATCACGCAGGGCCGTAACCGACACCACCGCCGGGAAACGGCTGCCATCCTTACGGATATTTGTCAATTCGTAGATGTCCTCCATGCCGCGCGCAGCCTTGAACACCAACGCCTCGAAACCCGGAGAGATTGGTGTGCCAAGCTCGACGCTCAACGCCTTGGCACGGGCGATCACCTCCTGAGAATCAGAAAGATCGGATGGCTTGATTTTATTCATCACCTCAAAAGCGGTGTAACCCAACATGCGCTCTGCACCGACATTGAAGATCTGAATGACCCCCTTCACATCAGTAGCAATAAACGAAAAGTTCGCGCTGTTGAAAATCGCGTTCTGCAAGGCATCGTTTTTCAGCGCAGTCTCGTGGCATTGCGGTTCTGCAATCCCATCCGCGATGTCAACGGCTGAGTTGAGAATGGTGGAATCATGGATTTCCCGGATCATGAAGGCCCCCTGCTCCGTGATTCCCAATTCGACTGAACCGGGAAACGATTGATGAATTTTTGGACATAGAGGATTTGACAGGATCGCCATTACTTAGTCCAGACGCATGCCCAACGGAACCTGGTCAAGTCGTGCATTCTTGGCATGCATCCTGGCCTTCACGACAACGGTGTGCAATACCGACTACGGGCTGAGCGGCACCCCAACAATCGCCGCCTCTTTGGAACAAGCAGGTCCGACCATGTTGAGATCTTTGTTGACCTTCTTCTTGTTGACCTTTTTATTGTTCTGCTCCACACACTTTGAATTTTTACTTTTTTTCGATACTTTTACACTCAAATGCGACATGATCGTCTCCAGATATTGATGATGTGATTTACATACATAAAATAATTAATGCAAGTTTTAAGCCGTTTTAATAAAAATATCGTTTGTTTGTCTGCAAAAACCATTTTTGGAGCATACATTGCGGAACTCTTCTCCAGGAATTGATCAAATTTCTCCAAACGACTTGATGGATTCATTTGTTTGTTTCAAATTCTGCCATTTCATGTAGCATGAAACAAAATCGTTTCAAATTCATTTTGACACGCAGGGGCGGTCATGAACGACAAAATGCTTGCTGCAGATACGGATCACATGATCGCCATGGAATATGAACGGGTTCAAAAAGAGCGTGAAATGCTGATCAATCGCACAAAAGCCGTTTTCCAGAGTGTGGATGACGCGATCATCGCCTTGGACGCTGAATGGCGCATCATTGAAATCAACGACGCCGCCACTCGTCTGCTGGAACTGGGGTCATCGGCCATGAGCCAGCCGTTGCAGCATGCAATCCCATGGCTTTTTCCTAAAGTGGAATCCCTGCTGCGACAAGCTCATAAAGAGGGCGAAAGCAATCGTGCGGTATGCATGGTTTCCATGCATGAAACTGGCACAGAACGTATTCTGAATTGCACGGCATCACTCTTTCATGATCCCCTGGGAGACACTCAAGGGCTCATCCTGGTGGTGCGGGACGAAAGCCGGTTGGCCATGCTGGAAAGAGAAACACGGACGCGACAGAGTTGGAATGGGTTGGTGGGTTCCAGTCCTCCCATGCAGGAGGTCTACGATCTGATCGAACGACTGGCGGAAGTGGACTCCTCAGTACTCATCACCGGCGAAACAGGTACCGGCAAGGAACTGGTGGCTCGCGCCCTGCACAA
>JADGCR010000496.1 GCA_015228895.1 Magnetococcales bacterium | reverse complement strand
GCCGCCATCGCCGCCGGTTTCGCCTCCCGGTACCAGGAACTGATCCCCGATCCCGTGACCACAGCCCGTTTGCAAGCCATCATCGGGTAAAACACTCTCTTGTGACCACCGGGGAATTCCGCTATAGTGTGAATCACACTTATTTACCATCTACATGAAATGGATACATGGCATGTTCGCAGGCGTGTTCACCGCTTTGATCACCCCCTTCCGGGACAACCGCATCGACGCCGACGCCTTGCGTCGCATGGTGGAATTCCAAATCGCCAACGGCATCGGTGGCATCGTCCCCTGCGGCACCACGGGGGAGTCCGCCACCCTGAGCCACGAGGAACACAAGGAGGTCCTGCGCCTGTGCGTGGAGACCGTGGCGGGGCGGGTGCCGGTCATCGCCGGAGCCGGGTCCAACTCCACCAGCGAAACCATCGAATTGACCCGGTTCGCCAAAACCATCGGAGCCGACGCGGCGCTGCTCATCACCCCCTATTACAACAAACCCGGCCAGGAAGGTCTCTTTCAGCACTACAAGGCGGTGGCCGAAAGCGTGGAACTGCCTCTGGTGCTGTACAACGTCCCTGGACGCACCAGCGTGGACCTTCTGCCCGCCACCCTGGCCCGTCTGGCCCCGCTGCCCAACGTGGTCGCGGTCAAGGAGGCCACCGGCAGCATGGAACGGGCCTCCACCATTCGCCGCCTGTGCGGAGACGCCCTGACGCTCCTCTCCGGGGACGACGCCACCTTCCTGCCATTCCTGGCCGTGGGTGGCCATGGGGTCATCTCGGTCTCCTCCAATGTCGCCCCGGCCCGGATGGTGGCTCTGTGGCGCGCCTGGCGACAAGGGGATTTCCCACGGGCTCTCCAGGCCCACGAGGAGCTGCTGGATCTCAACCAGCAACTCTTCTGCGAAACCAATCCCATCCCGATCAAGGGGGTGGCCGCCATGCTGGGGTTCTGCCAGCCGGAAATCCGTCTCCCCCTCACCCGGCTTGGAGAGGAGAACCAGGAAAGGCTGCGCCAGATCATCGGGCGGCTGGGGTTGCAGCCGGCCATCTGAATTCAACCTCCCCAACCTTGCCATGCACAATGCCAAACAAGACATTCTGGCTTTGATCCTGGCAATCGCGGGTCTGGGGCTGGCGGTGGTTCTGTTCAATTTTTTTCCAGACGCGGGGGTGGCGACCTGGCAGGACGAGGCCAAACCGTTCAATCCCAAAAAACGGGGCATGGACAGCGCCCGCGCCTGCATCCCTTGTCACGACCTGACACGGGAACGCAAGATCACCCGCAGCGGTCCCCCCCTCTGGGGCGTGGTGGGTCAACCCGCGGGGGCGACCCACGGCTTCAAATATTCACCGGAATTCCTGGAAATGGCCAAAACCGGCTTGTCATGGAACGGGGAAACCCTGGACCTCTTTCTCAAAAGCGCCCACCCGGCCACCCCGGACGACAACGGAGTCTTTGCCGGGATTCCGACCGATGCGGAGCGCGCCGCGCTGGTCGGCTATCTGAAAACCTTGCAAGTCAAACAGGATACCATGCAGCAACCCCTGCTGAATCAATCCGTGCGCACGGTGGTGCCGGTCTTCGACCCGGACGCCCCGGAACTCCAGGTCAGGCGTGGCCGGGTGGTGGCCGAGCAGTGCCTGGCCTGTCACGACCTGACCCGCGACAAAAAAAACATCATCGGTCCCTACCTGTGGGGTGTGGTTGGCCGTCCGGCCGGGTCGGCGGAACAGTTCACCTATTCCCGACCCTTCCTGGAAAAGGTGCAACCGGATCTGCGCTGGACACCGCACCATCTGGATCAATTCCTGACCGCCCCCAACCGGTTCGTCCCGGACACCCGCATGCTGTTCGCCGGCATCCCGGATAAACAGCGGCGCACCGATCTGATCGCCTTTTTGCAAACCCTTCAATAATAATGGGCATTCGAGACGCACATGGGCATTAAAATCATCACGGAAAATCGCAAAGGCCGGTTCAATTACGAAATCCTGGAAACCTTCGAGGCGGGCGTCGTCCTGACCGGCACGGAGGT
>JADGCR010000495.1 GCA_015228895.1 Magnetococcales bacterium | reverse complement strand
GGCGGCCTGATAGCGGCCGTGGTCTGGCCAGCCGTTGGCCGGGGTGTGGTAGCGGGTATTGGGGGCGTGGCGCACCATGAACTCATCCCGGACGAACCAGGCGACCTGCCGGATCTCCAGCGGGGTCAGCAGGGTGGCGAAACCAGGCATGGCGGTTCCGGGTCGTCCGTTGGCGATGCTCTCCTCCAGGCGTTCCATGGGGAATTCCCGCGGGTCGCTGGCCACAAAGTTCCTGGGTTTGCTGGGCATGTAACTGGCGGCCAGGGTGCGGGCGTCACCGGAGTAGCCATGACAGAAATAGCAGCGGAAATTGTAAATTTTTCTGCCGGCCTCCCGTGTTTCGAGGGTGCCGCTCTCCGTGTCGGCCAGCGCCGTCAGTGGCAACAGCAGGGCGCAGACCAGCAGCGCGGAGAGGGTGAGCTGGCGGGGCGTCAACGGACCGTTTCCCCGGCCGGCCGCTGTCCGTGGTCATGCTCCTGGTGGGACGCGGGGTGTTCCTGGTGGGATATTTTGGGTTTGTCGGTCTCTTGTCCTGCGATGATGAACGTTTTGAAAACATATTCGACCAGGTTGGCGATCTCCTGATCCGTGAGAACTTTGTCCCAGGCGGGCATCTCCGAACCGCGCATCCCTTGTGAAATGACCTCGAACAGGTGGGGGCGGTTGAATTTGTGTTGGGAGGCGGGGTGGAGGAAATTCCTGGGCTTGGGATCGATGAAGTCGGAACGCTTCCCTTTGCCGTCTCCGGTCTCTCCATGACAATCCGCGCAGTTGCGATTGTAGAATTGCTTGCCCCACGCCAGATCGCCGGTCAACCCCTTGGGCATGGGGGCGGACATGTCGGTCTGCTCGAAATGATTGTGATCGTGTTTGTCGGGGGATGGCTTCTTTTGCACCCCCGGTTGCGCCGCCTGCGCCGGCTTTTCCCCGCCGGGAAACAGGAATGCCTGACGGATGTAATCCACGACCTGCTCGATCTCCTCCGGCTTGAGGCGTCCCACCCAGGCGGGCATGGCGGTTTCCGCCCGGCCATAGGTGACGGAAAAGACCATCCGTTCACGGGAGAGTTCCTGGCGGGCCAGTTCCGTGGTGAAGTTGCGGGGGGCGGGGGACAAACCGCTGCGCGCCCAGACCGCCACATCCCCCTTGTCGCCGTGGCAGACGGAACAGTTGTTGGCGAACAACTGGCGACCCGGACTGGCATCCTTGTCGCGGGAGGAGAGCATCAGGCTCTCGCGGATGTAATCCGCGACCCCGCTGATTTCATCCCCGGAGAGCAGTTCTTTCCATGCCACCATCGCTGTTCCCTTGCGTCCTTCCCGAATGGATTGGATCATACGTTCCCTGGTGAGGGTCACCAGGGCGCCCGGCGCGGTGAAATCGGCCGGAGGCGGGGTCATGCCCTGTCCGGCGGTTGTTTGACCATTGCCGGTTTTTCCATGGCATACCGCGCAATATTTTTGATAAGTTTGCGTTGCCGGGGCGGCGTCCAGCGGCATCAGTGGGAGAAAGGCGAGGATCAGGAGCAGCGCGACCGCGACGGCGGTGGGGCGGTTGACGGGTGAAGCGTGCGGACGAGTGATTACAGACATTCGAAATCCCTTTTTGGTTAGGAATTGAAAATTTTTTCTTTGCGAAAGCGTGGAGGTCATGTTGAATTGTTTGCCTCGGAAATGCAAACCGAGAAATGGTAACGGCATAATTTGCAAATGACGCGCCAACGAGTTTTTTTGCCGGGGAAGTTCCGGTTGGGTTCAATTATCATCTTAAGCGTGCGGGAGTCAATCATGAGCCAGCGGTATTTTCAGATCTTTCGTCGCCAGTTGGTGTTGGCACTGGTGGTGGGCATCTCTCTGTTGGGGGGGTGCAAGACCGTGCCTGAAGGAGATCAGGAGGTGGCCAAGCCCCTGGTGTTTCCTGATCCGCCGGATGCGCCGCGTTTCTATTACGAGCGCACTTTGCGCGGCAGGGGCGACGCCAAGCCCAAATCCGAGGACGCGGACTCCATGGATCTGCGCAAGATCGTGACCGGCGAGGAGGCGGGCGG
>JADGCR010000494.1 GCA_015228895.1 Magnetococcales bacterium | reverse complement strand
GACGTGACGTTCCTGAAGGCGTTGCAGGAGGGCGTGGCGCCGGATACCCTCTACCGGCCCGCGGTGGAGACCCTGCTGGCCTTGCAGTCCACCCCGGACGACGGTTCCTGCGTCGCCCATCAGCGCCCTTACGACCGGGCCATGTTGCGGCGGGAGCTGGCGCTGTTCACCGACTGGTACATCGAGGGAATCCGGCAGACCCCCATCGCTCCGGCGGACCGGGTGGCCTTCGACCTGGCCTTCGACGCCCTGCTGGACGCGATCCTGCAACAACCCTGGACCCTGGTGCACCGGGATTATCATTGTCGCAACCTCATGTGGCACGAGGGTCGGGTGGGGGTGCTGGATTTTCAGGACGCGGTGATGGGGCCCGTCACCTACGACCTGGCCAGTCTGTTGCGGGACTGCTATGTGGCCTGGGACGAGCCGTTCCGCCACAAAGTCATGTCCTGGTGGTTCGATGATCCCCGCACCCGGCGGCGTTATCCGGCAAGCCGGGAGCGTTTCCAGAAAGACTTCGACCTGATGGCGGTCCAGCGCAATCTCAAGGCGGTGGGCATTTTCGGTCGCCTCTCCCGACGGGACGGCAAGCATGGCTACCTCAACGACATCCCACGCACCCTGGGGTATGTGGGGGAGAGTCTGCCCAAATACCCGGAACTGGCGGAACTGAAGCGCCTGATTCAACACTACGCCCCCCTTTGAGCCCGCGACCAGATGCCGATGAACGCCATGATTCTGGCCGCCGGACTGGGCAAACGGTTGCGGCCTCTCACCGACACCCTGCCCAAACCCCTGGTGGAGATGGGGGAGCGTCCCCTGCTGGAACAGACCCTGCTCCAGTTGGCGGCTCTGGGGGTGGGACGGGTGGTGATCAACGTCCACCATCTGGCGGAACGCATCCTGGAACGGATCGGGGATGGGCGGGCCTTCGGGTTGGAGGTGCTCTGGTCCCGCGAGGCGCAACTGATGGATACCGGCGGGGGGGTGCGCATGGCCCTGCCCCTGCTGGGGGACGCCCCCTTTCTGGCCGTGAACGGGGATGTGGCCTGGCACATGGAGCTCAAGCCTCTGGTGGACGCGTTCGATCCGGCGGTGATGGATGGTCTGTTGGGGCTGGTTCCGGTGCCAGAGGGAGTCGGAGGCGGGGATTTCGTTCTGGAGGGAGGGAGCGGACGGTTGCGTCGGGCGGGGGGCGACAAACGGGGGCTGGTCTATTCCGGCATCCAGATGTTGCGCCCCGGAGCCTTGACGGACTATCCCCTCATCCCCTTCTCCCTGAACCGTTTTTATGATGACGCCATTGGCGCGGATCGTCTCCGCGGCATCCCTCTGACCGGGTTCTGGGCCGACATCGGCACCCTGGAACGACTGACCGCCGCGCGTCAGGCATGGAAAAACCGCTTTGCATTCGGGGATGGGTTGGCATATAAAGATTCCGGGTTTAACGATTGACTGACTGAACAAGGATTGAAGGTGATGGATTATACCCAGGCGCGCGTCAACATGGTCAAATCGCAGGCGGTCCCCAACATGGTCCGTGATCCTGCACTGCTGGCAGGCATGCTGCGAATTCCCAGGGAGGCGTTTGTGGACGCCGCCTACCGGGAAGTCGCTTACATGGATGTTCCCGTCCCCTGGAGCGATTCGGGACGACGCTCCCTGACCCCGCTGCAGACCGCGTGGCTGATCGACGCCCTGGAGGTCGGGAAGGGATCCCAGGTGCTGGTGATCGGCGCGGGCAGCGGCTACGAGGTGGCGCTGCTGAGTTCCATGGGGGCCTTGGTGTGCGCCCTGGAATCCGATCCCGATCTGGCGGCGCGGGGGGAAACCCTGACCAGCGCCGAAGGGGTGCGCTGGCGGGTCGGTCCCCTGGCCGAAGGGTGGAGCGGCGAGGAGAAGTTCGACGCCATTCTCGTCTGCGGCGCGGTTCCCGTGATCCCTTTCATGGTTTTGGGTCAGTTGCAACCCGAGGGCATTCTGGCGGGGATCATCGGACAGGCGGGGGATGCGGTGATGCGCGCCCGGAAAGTGCATGGGGGCACCTTCCGTCA
>JADGCR010000493.1 GCA_015228895.1 Magnetococcales bacterium | reverse complement strand
ATCCGTTCATCGGTCGCCGTTCCCTCTTCGTCGTGGCGGACACCCTCTGTGGTCGCATCCTGGAACTCTTTTGGACCGACCTGTCGCCATGACCCGCTGGATCGCCCACATTTCCCAACCCTGGCTCAAGGAGTCCCTGCTCCTGATGCGCGCCGACCGTCCCATCGGCACCTGGCTGCTCCTGTGGCCCGCCCTCTGGGCCCTGGCCGCCAGCCAGCGCGGTCACCCCGACTGGCGTCTGCTGGCGATCTTCACCCTTGGCGCCTTCGTCATGCGGTCCGCCGGATGCGTGGCCAACGACATCACCGATCGGGACATCGACCCACTGGTGGCCCGCACCCGCAACCGTCCCCTGGCCGCGGGACGCATCTCCCTGAAGGCCGCCAAACGATTGCTGGCGGGACTGTTGGGCGTCGCCCTGCTGTTGGCCCTGCAGTTGCCCATGGTGGCCATTCAACTGAGCGCCGCCGGCGCTCTGTTGGCCCTGACCTACCCCTTTGCCAAGCGGTTCATTCCCATTCCCCAACTCTATCTGGGCATCGCCTTCGCCTGGGGCAGCCTCATCGCCTGGGTCTCCGCCACCCACACCCTTCCCCTGGAAGCCTGGCTGTTGTTCCTGGCCGCCTTGACCTGGACCACCGGCTTCGACACGATCTACGCCATGATGGACCGGGGGGACGACCGGAAGATCGGCATCCACTCCTCCGCCCTGTTCTTCGGCCAGCACGACCTCCGGGCGACAGCCTCGCTTTACATGATTTCCCTGGTCGTTCTCGCGCTGCTCGGTGACCGCCTGGGGTTGTCCTGGTTCTATGATTGCGCCCTGTTGTCGGCTGCCGGACACGCCTGCTGGCAAATCCTTTCCATCCGTCGCCGTGAACCGGAAGCGCTGCTCAAGGCGTTCCTCTCCAACAAGTGGTTCGGGCTGATCCTGTTCCTGGGCTTTCTGTTTGGTGCATGAATCATGAAAACAGGCACCATCACTTTCAAGCTCACGGTCACTCTCGTGGCCATCACCACCCTGCTGATCGGCTTCTCCTCGCTGATGATCTGGAACGCCTGGCAGGACCATCAACGGGCCAATCTGCTGGATCTTCGCAACGAGTTGACAAAACATTTCAATCAGTTGGCCAGCAACATGGCCCTGGAGCGCGGGATCGGCAACACCATCCTGGGGGGAGATCGCGCCCTTTTGTCCCAATTTGCCGCGCTGTCCGCGCAAGTGGACACGGAAGTGGGAGAACTGCTGCAACACCTGCACAGCTACCGCCAGACCGGCCATCCCTCCCCCGACTTCGAATCCCATCTGACCCAATGGAACGCCCGTCACGAGGCGGTGCGGCATGCGCGCCTCAAGGTCATCGCCGGCAACATCACGCCCCACATCTGGTTCGAAACCATCACCGAATCCATCGCCGCGGGATTTGCGCTGGGCAATCAGGTCTTCGCCCCGATCGACGCCCCCGAAGCCGCCATTTACTACAACGCCATTCTGCGCCCCCATATCGCCATACTGGCGGAATTCGCCGGACGGGAACGGGGCGTCATCGGCCACCACCTGGCCAAGGGGATTCCCATCTCCCCGGAAACCCTGAACACCCTGCAACACTATCGGGACCGGGTGGAACAGGCCATCGAACAGATCCGTCCCCTCAAGGAGGTCGCCTCCTCCCCGCCGGAACTCAAGCAGGCCATCAAACAGTTCGAGCAGAGCTTTCTGGGGGATTTCCAGAAACGCCGCCAGGAGATTTACCAGCGCAACGAAGCAACCAACCACGCCATTCAGACCGCCCGCTCCTCCCTGTCCCGATCCACCCAGGAGATTCAGGCCCGCCTGGCCGGACTGGAGAACGATTTGCAGGGGTTGGTCGATAACGCCCAATTGCGGGAGACCGCATCCCGCTTGCAGGCGGGCGAAAAAACCGATCCGACCCCGATCCGGAACCTGTTCGCGAATCTGGCCAACGTGGAAAAACAGTTCCTGCAAATCAGCTACCTGGACGCCTCCGGCCGAGAGCGCGTCCGGCTGGATCATCACAACGCCCAGACGCGCATCGTTCCAGAGTCCGAACTGGTGGATGC
>JADGCR010000492.1 GCA_015228895.1 Magnetococcales bacterium | reverse complement strand
CATCCATGGCCTTTTTCAACTCGAAAAGGCAAAATGCGATTTTGCCTTTTCTCACAGAATCAAACAGATAAAAAATCTGTTTGATTCTGGCGGGCCATCCATGGCCCGCACAGCCTGTTTTCAACAGGCTGCTATGGGAATCCCACCTGGATGGCGGCACCAGGCTGCATGATCTTCCTGATCCCCCTCGGCTGGAGCCTGCTCATTCCAAGCGTCACCTGCGGACTGATCGAGCACCCTTTTCTGCGGCTTCGATCGCACATCTCAAGGCCGCGCCTCCAGGCACGAATGGGCTGCCTCCATCATGGCGGAAGCGGTATTGATCATGATAGGATGGTTCAGAATCGGGACTATTGCTTGGACCCGATGTGCTGATCCGAATGCTGAAATCGTACAACTGGAACCTCATGGTCTGAAATGACGATGCATCTATCCGCCGATTTTATCGAATGTGCCTCCTGTGGCGGGGAGGTGACCTGGGAGGAGAAAACCCACTCCAACCGATGCCTTGACTGCGGACAAACCATTCCCTGCATCGGTCATGTCCACTATCCGGGCCGGGGCAATCTGGCCCCGGAACTCGCTCTCACGGTGGAGGAGTTCGGCAAACGCTGGAATCGGGTCTACCAGAAAATGGGCCCATTGCGAGAGAATTTCCTCCACTCCATCGCCCCGGTGGAACGCACCTTCTTCCGCGACAAGGTGATCCTGGACGCAGGAGGAGGGTTCGGCAGGCTGACCAAGCTGATGCTCGACCACGGCGCCCGTCATGTGGTGCTGCTGGATCTCTCCTCCGCCGTGGAGGCGGCCAGCCACTACCTTGAGGAGTATCGGGACCGGGTGACCATCGTTCGGGGGGATCTTCTCCATCCCCCTCTTCAGAAGGAACAATTTGACCTTGTCATGTGTCATGGGGTGTTGCATCATACCGGCCAACCGCAACAGGCTCTGCATGCCCTGCGCGCCATGCTTAAACCCGGCACGGGATCCTTGATTCTGTGGGTCTATGCCCATGAAGGGAACGCCCTCATGAGGATGCTGGTGAATACCGTGCGCCGCTTCTCCATGCGAATCGGCGACTGGGGACGCTGGAGACTGGCCGACCTGGTGGATGCCCTGTTGTGGCTGCTTACCCATCTGGTTTACCGGCCCCTCTCTTTTCTGCCCGGTGTCGGACGGCGGCTGTGGTATGGCGAATATTTCCTCGATTTCCTCTTCGACACCAACAAAAACAACCGCATGGACCGCCTGCAGGTCTATCACGACTTTCTGACCACGGAGATCGTCGAATACTATTCCAAGGCGCAATTGGCCTCCTGGCTGAAAAACGAAGGATTCCGCAAAATGATCTGCAACTTCCACCGGCAACAGTCGTGGGGCATTTTTGCCAGCCTCGATCCGCACACCACGTGCACCCCGGATGAGGCTCAAGCCATGACCGATCCCGCCCTCTCGATTCTGCACCTTTAGAATCATCCAGCGCCCCATGGCCCCGAGAATCCGTTCATGTCCGTCATTCGCCTAGCCCGGCAGGAGGATGGAGACGCCCTGGAGCAACTGCTTGCCTGTTCCCCCCACGCCAGCTTCGCGGACCGGCGCGAATGGCTTCAACTGATGCAACGCAGCTACGGCTTCGACCAGTACACCCTGATCCACGAAGACCACAACGGCATCAACGCCCTGCTCAACCTGACCCGCTCCCGCCATCCTTTGCTCGGCCACTATCTGGCCACGGCCCCCTTCTTCAGCTTCGGCGGCCTTTTGGTGCAAGACGAGCGACGGGAAACCATGGAAGCCCTCATGAACGCCGCCGTCAAGCTTCGGGACGACATCGGCGCCGATTATCTTCTGATCAAACAACTGCTCAAGGAGCGGGAACCACCTCCGGGCTGGCAGTCCAAGCCGATCTACGCCACCCACATCCTCGATTTCGACCTGCCCATGAAGCAGTACTGGCAAACCCGCCTGGATCAAAAGGTGCGCAACCAGACCCGCAAATCCATGAAGCAAAATTTCACCATCCAGTTCGGCGGCAGGGAGCTTCTGGAGGATCTCTGGCTCTGCCTGCTGGCCACCATGCGGGAGTTGGGTTCCCCCTTCCA
>JADGCR010000491.1 GCA_015228895.1 Magnetococcales bacterium | reverse complement strand
GCCATGGCCGTTCATCTGGATGGCCGGGTGACCGCCGTGCTGGGCACCCATACCCATGTGCCCACCGCCGATTGCCGCGTTTTGAAGCAGGGTGCCGGATTCATGACGGATGTGGGCATGACCGGCTGTTACGATTCCATCATCGGCATGCGCGCCGAGACGGTCATGCCGAAAATGATCCGCAAAATGCCCACCCGGTTCGAACCCGCCACCGGCGAGGCCATGCTGTGCGGCGTGCTCATCAAGGCGGACGCGGCCACCGGGCGTTGTCTGGCCATGGCCCCGGTCCGTGTCGGTACGGGATTGTCGGAGAACCACTCATTTTAGCTTAAGGGATGTCATGCAAATGGAAACACGGGAGCGACTGTATGAAGGCAAAGCCAAGGTGATTTTCGCCTCGGACGAGCCCAATCTGCTGGTGCAATATTTCAAGGACGACGCCACCGCGTTCAACGGGGTGAAAAAAGGGACCATCACCGACAAGGGGGTGATCAACAATCTGGTGGCGGCCAAGCTGATGACCGTCCTGGAGGCGGTGGGCATTCCGGTCCATTTCGTCAAATGGCTGAGTCCCAGGGAACAACTGATCCGCAAGGTGTCCATCATTCCGGTGGAGGTGGTGGTGCGCAACGTGGTGGCCGGTTCCATGGCCAAACGGCTGGGCCGCCCGGAAGGGGAGGCGCTCCCCAGGCCGGTGATCGAGTTCTACTACAAGGCCGACGCCCTGGACGATCCGTTGATCACCCGCGACCACGCCCTGGTGTTCGGCTGGGCCACCGGCGCGGAACTCGACTGGATCGAGGCCACCTGTCTGCGCATCAACGATGTGCTCATTGGTTTCTTCGCCAATATCGGCGTGCGCCTGGTGGATTACAAACTGGAGTTCGGCAGACTGGCGGACAATCCGGCCCGGGTGGTGCTGGCGGATGAGATCTCCCCGGATACCTGCCGTCTGTGGGACATGACCACGGGTGAAAAACTGGACAAGGACCGTTTCCGTCGCGACCTGGGAGGGGTTGTCGAAGCCTACCGGGAGGTGGCGCGGCGCATGGGACTGGTGTTGGAGTCATGAGCGAGGTGTGGGCGTCGGTGTGGCTGGGCGCGGGCCGTTCCGTCTATTTCGTCGAGCAGGACGCGGCCCTGGACCCTGAGGAGGCGCGGGTTCTCGCGGCGCTGTTGAATGGCGCCAGGCCGGGAGAACTGGTCAAGGCGTGCCGGTATGTGATTCCCCGTCCGGGGACCATCTCCCCCTGGTCCACCAAGGCCACGGAAATCGTGCGGGGTTGCGGGCTGACCAAGGTCCGGCGCGTGGAGCATGGCGCGGTTTACGCATCCGATGAGCGTCCGGTTTATGACCGGATGACCCAGGCGGTGGCGAATGACGCCGTGATCCAAGTGTGGCTGCATCGTCACAAATCCCCGCGATCTTTGGTCATGGTCCCGCTGGAGGGGCTGGTCCGGGTCAACGGCGCTATGGGGCTGGCCCTCTCCCCGGACGAAATCGACTATCTGACCGCCCATTTCCGCCAGGTGGGCCGGGATCCCACGGACGTGGAACTGATGATGTTCGCCCAGGCCAACTCCGAACATTGCCGCCACAAGATTTTCAACGCCTCCTGGGTGATCGACGACGTGGCGACGCCCCATACCCTGTTCGGCATGATCCGCAACACCGAGGCCAAGACCCCGTTTCCGGCCCTGTCCGCCTATCGGGACAACGCGGCGGTCATGACCGGGGGGGCGGGGATGCGCTTTCACCCCGATCCCGCCACCGGGATCTATCGACCCCATCCGGGGGTCATGCATCTTTTGATGAAGGTGGAGACCCACAACCATCCCACGGCCATCTCCCCCCATCCGGGGGCCGCCACCGGCTCCGGTGGGGAGATCCGGGACGAGGGGGCGGTGGGACGGGGTTCGCAGCCCAAGGCGGGATTGACCGGATTTTCGGTGTCGAATCTCCGTCTGCCGGATGCCGTGCGGCCCTGGGAGATCGATTATGGCAAGCCGGACCGCATCGTGTCGGCTCTGGAGATCATGCTGGAGGGACCGATCGGGGCGGCCAGTTTCAACAACGAATTCGGTCGGCCCAATCTGCTGGGCTA
>JADGCR010000490.1 GCA_015228895.1 Magnetococcales bacterium | reverse complement strand
CCCTCTTCCTGGAAGGTTTGGGCGTGGACCCGGATCCGGCGGCGGCGGCGGAATGGTTTCTTTTGGCCGCCGACCAGAGGGACGCCAAGGCGCAAAACAATCTGGGCATCCTCTGCGCCACGGGCGAAGGGATGCCCCACGACATGATCCAGGCCCGCATGTGGTTTCTGCTGGCGGTGCGGGGGGGATTGGAGGAGGCCCGCGAAAACCTGGACCTCTCCTCGGAGGAGATGACCCGGACCCAGATGGACCAGGCCGCCCAGTTGGCGGAGACGTGGCTGGCCGCCCACTCCTGACCGGAGGCAATCTCGACACGATATTTTAAGTCGGGGATCCCTACTTTGTCATGGTGTTCGACGGCGCGGAGTGATAGGATGGAGCGGACGGATGAAATTGACGGCCTCTGACCTGTCGAGAGTGACCATGGCCCAGAAAAACACCCCCCCAAGCAGCGCACAACAACCCGGCACCCCGGCGTTTGTCCAATCGCTCTCCCTGGAAACGGCAGGCATCATCCAGGTGATCCCGGAAGGGTTGGCCAGAAAAGACAAAATCATCTCCATGATCATCAACGACCTGCGCTCCCCCTTGAGCGCCCTCTCCGGTCTCCTGAACCTGCTCGTCCGGGACCCGGAACACACGCTGCTGCCGGATCAGGCCGCCCTGGCGCAGCAGACCCTGTCCATCACCAAAAGCCTCATCCAATCCAGCGAACGGCTGTTTCATTTCTACGGCGCGAGCACCTTCGGCTTGACGCCGAGTTCCCGTTTTCTCCATGCCCGGCAATTGGTGCAGGAAATCCTCCGGGAGGCGCAACCTCTGGCCCAATGGCACGAGGTCAGACTGGAAAACGAGGTCGCCGACGAAATGCGTCTGTTCGTCGATCCGGTGCTCATGCAGGAGGTGCTGCTGGAACTGCTCACCAACGCCATTCGCGCCTGCCAACCCCGGGGTCGGGTAGTGCTGTCCGCCTCCTCCCAGGGGGGGACGGACACCTTGCGGGTGCAAGACGACGGCATCGGCATCCCCCCATCGTCGCAATCGATGCTGTTCACGGAGGGGGCGACCCTCACCGAAAGGGCCACCACGGTCAACGAACGCCGGAAACGGGGCACGGGATTGGGCCTGCCCCTCTCCGCCCGCATCGTGCAGGCCCATGGGGGCACGCTGAGCGTGGAGTCCGTGGAGCGCACGGGCACGGTGATGACCATTCGCCTGCCCACCACCCGCCCGCGCATTCTGGTGGTGGACGACCAGAAGATGGATCTGGATCTCCTGACCCTGTACCTGGACCCCCTCAACGTGGCGGTGGTCCAGGCCAAGAGCGGACCCCAGGCCATCGTGGCCCTGGCCGACGGCGGGCGCAACATGCAACGGGGGGGTGGCGGTTTCGATCTGGTCATCTCCGACATCAACATGCCCGGCATGGACGGTTTCGCCCTGCTGGAGCAGATCGTGGCCGACCCGCATACCGCCAGCATCCCGGTGATTCTGCTGACCGGGGAGGAGTCCATGGCCCAACGGGTCAAGGGCTTCCGGATGGGGGCGTCCGATTTTGTGCTGAAACCCGTCAACGCGGACGACTTCCGCTTGAGTGTGCGCCGCCTCATCGGATGCATGCCGGAAGGATGAAACCGCGTCCGGGATCGACCAGACAGTCAAAGAAAAGGTAACTTGCCATGGATGACATCAAAATTCTTCTCAACGAAGCCGAAATTCCCACCCACTGGTACAATGTCGCCGCCGACTTGCCCACTCCCCTGCCCCCGCCCCTGGGGCCGGACGGCAACCCCATCGGCCCGGACGCCCTGGCTCCCCTCTTTCCCGAGGCGCTGATCCTCCAGGAGGTCTCCACCGAACGGTGGATTCCCATCCCGGAACCGGTTCGGGAGATCTATCGCATGTGGCGGCCTTCGCCGCTGTTTCGCGCCCGTCAACTGGAAAAGGCGCTGGAAACTCCCGCGCGCATCTATTACAAATACGAAGGGGTGAGTCCCGCCGGTTCCCACAAGCCCAATACCGCCGTCGCCCAGGCCTATTACAACCAGCAGGCGGGCATCCGCCGTCTGACCACGGAAACGGGCGCCGGACAGTGGGGTTCGTCC
>JADGCR010000048.1 GCA_015228895.1 Magnetococcales bacterium | reverse complement strand
TGGAGATGGCCGGGGACGCCCTTTATTGTCATATCGGGGATGCCCGCGCGGTGTTCGACTCCCTGCAGGGGTGCCGTGATCTCTCCTGTCTGATGCGTCCGGCCAATCTGGAGGATGTCTTTCTCAAGCTGACGGGACGGGAGTTGCGGGATTGAGCCGGTTCCGCCGGTCCCACCCCGCCCGATACCGTGGGGCGCACTTGACAACGTGTGGTGGAAGTGAGTAAATTTTTCATCCATTCCCTGCCGTGTTCCACCGACCAAGATTGATACTTCATGACCGATCAACCCGCCGTTACCCTGACCATCGAAGAGGCCCTGCAACAGGCGATTGCCCGGCAGCAGGAGGGCCGGCTGCAGGAAGCGGAGCAGCTCTACCGGGCGATTCTGCAACTCCATCCCCAACACCCCGACGCGCACCACAATCTGGGCGTGCTGGCCGTGCAGACCGGGCAGCCCGACGCGGGTTTGTCCCATTTCAGGACCGCGGTGGAAGCCGACCCCAGCCGGGAGCAGTTCTGGCTCAGCTACATCTCCGCCCTGATCGAAAGCGGGCAAAGGTACGTCGCCCGCCAGGTGCTGGACCAGGGTCGTGGATTGGGCCTGCAAGGTGATTCCGTGGAGGCGCTGGAGGCGCGTTTGCGTCAGGAGGAAGGTCTCAGGTCCCGTGCCAGGAAGTCCTCCACCGGCGACCTGGAGCCACCGGTGCCACCCCCCCCGCTGCTGACCCGGACCGATTGGACCGCCCTGCTGGTGCTTGCCCTTGGGCTGGTCGTCTATCATCTGATCTATGCCCCTTTCTACTTTTCCGCCACCCTGGGGCATGATCACGGCCTGATACTGCCCTATCTGCTGGAAGGGTTCTATTGGATCAGGAACAACGGGATCCTCGCTCCCTACTGGTTTTCTCCCGGTTTGTGCGGCGGTCAGCCCGCGTTTCCGGATCTCCAGAACATGCACTACTCCCTGCCCCAGATGTTGACGCTGATCCTGCCGCCCATTCAGGCCGTCTACGCGTCCGTGTTGATTTTCGCCGCCCTGGGGTATTGGGGCATGTATCTGTTTCTGGGGCGCATCCTGGCGCTGGCGCCCGGCTTGGCGGTGGCTGGCGCCATTCTGTTCCTGTTCAACGGTTTTTACGCCTCGCGGATGATGATTGGCCATTTCACCTTTCACGCCTTCATGTTGTTGCCGTTGATCGCCTTCTGGCTGTTGCGGCCCACCTCCGGACAGCGACGGTCGGAACTGCTGTGGGGTCTGTCCAGCGGTTTGGCCATGGCCTATTGGATCCACTCCGGGATGATCGGCGTGGTGCTGCCCGCGTTGTTCGCGCTGGTCGGGTTGACGGGTCTGGTACTGATCGAGCATTCCTTGTGGAGCGGGATGTATCTGTTGCGCTGGTCTGTGGCCGCCCTGTTCGCTTTGTCCCTCTCCCTGAGCAAGTTGTTGGCCGGGACCGCCTTTCTTGGCTATTTTCCCCGCGTCGATTACACCCTGCCCGCCTTCTCCTCCCCCTGGGAACTGCTGTTGGCCATGGGCCGTTCGTTCTTTTGGCAGCCGGGGGAGGTCATTGAGAATTATCTGCCCCATTTGGTCAACCAGCAGTGGCAACTGGGTGTGTCCAACTGGATGTATGGCATTTCACTGTTGCCGTTGTTGTTGTTGACCGCCTGGTTGATTCTGCGCTGGCGGCAGCCCCTCGCCGGGGATGTCGCCGGGGAGCGGTCCGGCCCTGGAGGCGGCGGGGCCGCCGCCTCGGTTCCGCGGGCCGTTCTGGGGTGGGGTCTGTTTGGCGGCATGGTGGCGTTGCCCGTCATCGCGACCTGGGCGCCGGCCCACTGGCAAGACTTTTTCAAGACCCTGCCGGTCATCAAGAGTTCCAGCGAGTTGTTCCGCTGGTGGAGCACGGACATGGTGCTGCTGCTGGTGGTCAGTTTGTGGCTGGCCGGCTCCATCCGGCAATTGAACCTGCGTCAAGGGTGGTGGGTCGCCGGGGCCGCGGTTGTGGCCATGGGGTGGCAAACCGCCCTTTTCGATCGTGACTACTTTGTCAAACAGCCCTACTCCAGCGCCAACACCACCGCCGCCTGGCATGCCGCCCACAGGTCCGGTTTCGCGCCTGCCATCACGGCCTGCGCCACCTACATGTCCAATGGGGAGATCGCCAAGCCCATCGAGCGCAACGAGTTGTTGATCCAGGGGTATTCCGCCATTCACTGCTACAACACCATCTTTGGCTATAATTTGGAGAATTTTCCAATGAAGTCATTGAAGTCGGGCGATGTCACCCAGGTGACGGAGGGGGTGTTCAATCTCAAGAATCCGGCCTGTTATCTCTATCCCCGGGAAAACGACTGTCAGCCAGGGGACCATTTCACCACCGAGCAGAGATCGGCGTTGCAATCGTTCGCCGCTTACCGACCGTTCTCCCACCATGTCTCCACAGTCCAGAAGGTGGCCGACTGGTTGGGGTGGCTGGCGGTGGTGCTGGCTGCGCTGTCGCTGACAGGGTTATGGTATTACAAACTGGATGGGTATCTGGAAGCCAAACGGAAATTCTATGGCACGATCCAATGAATGCGTTTTTGTTGGACGCCCCTGGTCTTTTCCGGATAGAGTGTTCTGGAGTTGCCAAACCACCGGGAGAGAGCCATGAGTACCGCCATTGCTTTTGACTCATACGCCTACGTTCGCAAGCTCCGCGATGCCGGGGTGGATGAAGCCCAGGCCGCGCCATTCAGGCAGAGGCTTTGATTGGCCTTGGTGGAAGACCGTCTTGCCACCAAGCAGGACGTGTTCATGCTCAAGCAGGATTTGGCGGCAGTGGAATCCAATCTCCGCAAGGATCTGGCGCTGATCGAAACCAATCTCAAAAAAGACATTGAATCGGCCAAGGTCGATAACGATCAAATGGACGGCGGGCAATGACACCGGCCACGGCAGCCACATGACCGTGTGGCAAGGATTGCTCGATGCTCATGGCGGACTCGGCGGGGATCATTCGTCCGCCCTTGAGCACAACGCGAATGGCCTCAATCACCTCGTCCGACAGACCTGTCAGGTTGCCGAGCGTGCGTTTCTTGACCTTGCCATCCTCACGGTAACATTCCCGCAACAGGACGGTGGGATGAGACTTGCGATTGGGAACTCGTTCGATATGCATGGGTATGAATCATACTGCGTACACACTTACAATGCAATGAAAAATTTTATTCATACATGACTACATTTTTTCACTCAAATCGAACCTATCTCGTTGATTTTTTTGGGCTGGAAAGTATTTCTCAAGTAGAAAGTCCGGTTTGATGCAAGCTCCTGTTCGGGAAAAAATTGGCCCGAAGAAGGACTGGGGCGTAATCCAACAGACAGAGAGCGAAGTGGTAGTAAGCTTCATCTGCACGTTGACCAGAAAGGCACCCCATTGAGAATTGAACTGGTCGGGGCCAACGTGCATGACAGTCGGTTAGAAGACAAATCACCCCCAACCCCATGGAACCCAGGAGGCAAATAGAAATCAGCTTGACCAACGACTCTGGCCACGAAGGACACCGATGCCAACATATACAAAAGGCATCATCAGCAAGATGATCATGAGGATCATGAGGATCATGAGGATCATGAGGACCATTCTTTCATCATCAAGGGTGGAGCGCAAGATCCATGACCGTTAGTTCGGTCGCTCCACTAGTGGAGCGACCATGCTGAATTGACGGTCTGAAACTTTCGACTTCGCCAGGAAACCCGAAGCAAGTCACCTGCCAAACCAGCATGGTTGGTCCACTAACTGGTCATGGGGACCGACATGCAGTATACCCCCTTCTTCAAGGAAAAGGGGGTATACTGAACCGCATTACTGTGGTTTGACCCCTTCGGTGGATTTCAGGAACGCGACGATCCGGTCCACCTCCTCGTTGGAAGGCATGACCTTGCCCATGCTTTTCATGTGGTTGCGCATCCGCAGCACCACCTCGCGCCAATCCTTGCCTTCATGCTGGCCGGGAGAGGGCAAACGGTGACACTGCATGCAGATCCTGGAAAACTCTTTGGCCCCGTCCACCTGCAAGGCGACATCCCCCGCGCTGATCGCCTGGATGCTGTTGGCGGTCATGTAAGAGAACATGGCATGGCTTTCCGCGTAGGTGGGCACCAGGAAATCCTTGAACTGCGCCCGCATGATCTGCATGCGCCAGATCATGCGCCAGAAGACCTGATTCCACTCCTCCCTGGTGTGCATCCCCGGACCGGGGGGATTGTGGCACTGTCCGCAATATTTCAGCACCCCCTTGGCGCCGGGGGAGTCGGAATCCTTCAAATCCCCCGCTTCCAGGGTGGGCAGCAGACCACCCATATTGCCAAAATGAAGAAAACCCTGTTCAGGCTCGGCCTTGGGTTTGGCTTTGGTCTCCGCGGTCATCCCGTCAAGAGTCCCGAAGACGAGCATGCCCAACCCGAAAAGAGTGGTGACAAACCTGCGAAGCGATACTTTCATGGCAACATTTTCCGTTAATTGATGGGTGAACCGAAACCGCCAAAGATTTGCGAATGATTCTTTTTCGCCCAACTCGCTCCTGTTTGGCAAGGATGAATTTGCCTGACCTCCCATTTCCCGACGACAGAAAACCATGCCTCACAGGCCCAGGGAGTGCGCGAGTCGCCGCAGACCCAGCTGCGCCTGCTCGAAATCCAGATCCCTGATGCGCTGTTCCAGCTCCGCGACCAGACCATGCAGGGGGGTGTGGGAAAGGAGACCACGCAAAACCGCGCAACGCTTCTCCGCGTCCAGATCATTGATCGCCAACAGACGCTCCAGATCCCGCACAGCGGCACCCACGACCGCCGGATCGACGGTGATCCCGCCCAGTTCTCCGCCCTCCGTCCCATGCTCCCCGGAGTCCCAGGGGAGCGGGCGACCGGACAGACCCGTCTCCGGATCCCCTTTCCGCCCTCTTTCCCGCCGCTCCGCCAACCGGAACGGCATCTCGCAAAAAAACGCGCTGCCCGACTGAGGCGCGCTCTCGAACCAGACACGCCCTTTCAAAAGGTGGGACAACCCCTTGACCAGACTGAGCCCCAGACCCGCGCCCCCATATTTGCGCGTGGCGCTGCCATCACCCTGGACGAAACTCTCGAACACCACTTCGGCCAACTCCGGCTCGATGCCGATCCCGGTATCCCGGACCGCGAAACAGAGCGTGTCCTCCCCGACCCCGTGGACGGTACGGGTGACCTCCACCGAAACCCCGCCACTGTTGGTGAACTTGACCGCATTGGCGATCAACTGGGCCAGAATCTGTTGCACCCGCAAAAAATCCCCCGCGCACTGTTCCGGCACATCCTCCCGCACCCGCCAGTGGAACGAAAGACCCTTCGCCCGCGCCTTGGCGAAAAAAGGGAGCAAAGCGCGCTCCAGCTCCTCCCGCAGACAAAACGGCTGTTCCCTGACCTGCAGCGTGCCGATCTCCATCTGGGTGAAATCAAGCAGCGTGTTGATGAAAAACAGCAGGGTGTCCGAGGCGCCGCGCACGATATTCAGACACTCTTGCTGTTCCTGGTCCAGGGAGGTGTTGCATACCAGATCGGTCATGCCGATGATGGCGTTCATCGGGGTGCGCAGTTCGTGGCTCATGTTGGCGATGAAGACACTCTTGGCCCGGTTGGCCACTTCCAACTCCCTGGTGCGTTGACGCACCTTCTCTTCCAGGTGTTGATTGAGCATCTTCAACTCCTGTTGGGTCTCGATCAGTTGCCGGTTCTGGCGCACCGCGTTTTCATAGGTGGAGAGCAACAGGTTGATGGTCTGGCGACGGGTGGCGTTGATGGCGTAGTTTTCCCCGGCGAACACCACCTGCAACGCGCCCCCGTCATCGGTCAGGTTGCCGGCCTCCCCCAGCAGGGCGTCCACGCGGGCCAGAATGTGCGCCTCATCCGAGGATTTGGTGAGAAAATTGTCCGCCCCCGCGTTCAGACCACGGATCACCTCCCGCGGGTCGTCCAGGCCGGTGAGAATCAGCACGCCGATCTTTCCCAACTCCGGATCCTGTTTGATGGCCCGACACATTTCGTAGCCGTCCATGTTGGGCATGGCGATATCGGTGATGATCAGGCGGGGATGGTGCTCCCTGGCGGCGGCCAGACCCAGCAGACCATCCTGGGCCGCCACGGTCGCATGACCCGCGCCCTCCAGCATGCGTTGCAGCATCAGGCGCTGTATGGCGCTGTCCTCGACGATCAGGATCGGTTTCGACGCGTCCATGGACGCCCTCACCTCCCGACATGTCGCAACAGCGTGGACGCGATCTGGGCCAGGGGCAGCACTTCCCTGACCCCACCCATGGCGATCGCCTGTCCCGGCATGCCGAAAATCACGCAGGACTCCTCATCCTGGGCAATGGTGCTCCCCCCCGCGTCCAGAATGGCCCGCATGCCTCTGGCCCCATCCCGTCCCATGCCGGTGAGCAACACCCCGATGACCTTCTCCCGAAAGCAGGTGGCGGCGGACTCGAAAACCACATCGATCGAGGGGCAATGCATCTCCAGGTCACGGCAACTCTCCCCGTTGACCCGTCCCATGGCGTTGAACAACAGATGGGTCCCCTCCTGGGGAAAATAGACCGAACCCGCCTCCAGGATCTCCCCCGTCCTGGCGACCCGCACCCCCAGGGAGACGTTGTTGTCCAGCCAGCTGACCATCTCTTCCAGAAAGCCCTTGCTGATGTGCTGAATGCACACGATGGGCACCGGGAAACTCTTCGGCAGTTCGGAGAGGATGGTCAACAAGGCCATGGGCCCCCCTGTGGACGCCCCGATCACCACCAGCCTGGGCGCGGTCGCGCGCGCGGGTGGAAGAAGAGCCACCCCCTGCTCCGGATTCTCCCTGGGTCTGACCCGCTGATGGCGACGGATGGGAATCACCCCGGAAAGCACCCGGATCTTGGTGGCCAACTCCAGGGCGAGTTCCTTGCTGTACCCTTCCAACCCCCCCCGTGGTTTGGGAAAGACATCGATGGCCCCCGCGTCCAGCAACTCGAAGATGTTGTGATCGTCCTGGGTCTGGTGGACCGACACGCTGATCACCAGAATGGGCAGGGGGTGACGGCGCATCACCTCTCTGGTCAACTGCAAGCCATCCATTTTGGGCATGTGCAGGTCGGTGCAGACCACCTGGGGGGCGAGGGCGGGAATGAGCGTCAACGCCTCCTCTCCATGGCCGGCGGTGCCCACCACCACGATATCGACAAACGATTGCAGCATTTTTTTCAGCACCAGAACGGCAATCGGGGAGTCATCGACCAACAGGACAGAAATCACACCAGCCTCCGCAAGGTTTCCAGGAACACCCCCTGATCAAAGGTGGGCTTGGTGAGATAGGCGTTGGCACCCGCCTCCAGACCGCGACGCAGATCCTCCTCGGTGGAGAGGGAGGTGATCAGGATCACCGGG
This sequence comes from Magnetococcales bacterium, assembly GCA_015228895.1. The sequence goes on along the minus strand of JADGCR010000048.1, from coordinate 5,010 downwards.
AGATCCCGATAGGCCGGATTCTGCCGGATTTTCGCCGTCAGCGCCAAGCCGTCCAGATTGGGCATCTGGACATCGGATACCAGGGCGTCGAAGGAGTGCTGGCCCAGTTTGTTGATGGCGTCGGCTCCATCCACGGCCAACACCACCTCGTAGCCCGCCCCTTCCAGGATCCGTTTCTCCTGGATGCGGGTGGTGATGGAATCCTCGGCCAACAGGATGGTTTTTTTGCCCATGGTCTCCCTGTCGCTCTCTCCCGGGCCGATGCCCGGCGCGGGATGGGAGAGGCTCTGACGTTGTACCGTCTTGAGCAGATCGTGGGGATTGAGGACCATGCAGACCTCCCCGGACCCCAGGATCGTGGCTCCGGCGATGTTGCGCACCCGCGCCAGAATCCCCCCATGGGGTTTCATCACCACCTCCAGTTCGTCCTCCAGCGCCTCCACCAGCAGCCCGACCCGTTCCTCGCCGATGGCCAGAACGATGCAGGGCCAGGGGGGGGGGCTGCCGATCCCTGGGCGCCAGCGGCAGTTCCAGCAGGTCCACCAGGTGGGCCACCGAAACCGGCGCACTGTCGATGGACATGGCGTCCCGGCCCTCGATGTGAAAGAGATTCTGCGGTCCGACCCGCCGCACGCTATGGACAAAATCCAGAGGGACGGCGAAACGGTGCTCACCCACCGCCACGATGAAGACCGGGGTCGTGGCCAGCGTGATGGGCAGACGGATGGTGAAACAACACCCCTTGCCCGGCTCCGAGACCACCTGCACCGACCCTTTCAGGCGTTCCACGTTCACCCGTACCACATCCAGCCCCACCCCCCGGCCGGAAACATCGGTCACCATGGCGCTGGTGGAAAAACCGGAGTGAAAGATCAGGGCGCTCACCTGGGCATCGGTCATGAGCGCCAGTTCCCCTTCGCCATACAGACGCCGCTTGAGGGCATTGCGTTTGATGGCGTCCAGATCCAGCCCACGCCCGTCGTCCGCGACCTCGATCACCACATGGGTGGCGGTGCGCATGGCGCGCATGCGGATGGTGCACTCTTCGGGTTTGCCGAAGGCGACCCGCTCCCCGGGCGTCTCCAGCCCATGATCCACCGCGTTGCGCACCAGATGGGTCAGAGGACCTTTCATCTCCTCGATGATCCGCTTGTCCGCCGTGGTGGCGCCGCCCTCCAGATGCAGTGCGATCCGTTTGTCCTGCTGGCGCGCCAGATCCCGCACCAGACGGGGGAAGAGGGAGAAAAGTGTCATGAGGGGGAGCAGGCGGTGCCAACCTCCATCGGGGGTGGGGGCGATCATGCGTGTCACCCTGAAAGGTAACCAAGAGCGTGGTTCATGTTAACCCATTTGCCATTCCAGAGCAGACGTGACCGATTGGCTTACAGTCAACGGTATCATCTTACATGATGAAAGAGGAAAAAGATACGGTTTGTGTGAATGATCTGGGGTTGATGTCAGGATGTCAATAATTTTAAGTTATTTTAATGGGTGTCGTATGCATTATTATTGTTTATTGTATTGTAATCGGATGATTGTCCGGTCGTTGCGTTCCAGGCGCGTCTGCGAGCGGGAGCGAAATGGAGATATGGCTTGATTTGTCGATGGGAATGGGGTATTTTATGCACCGTTCCATGTCAACCTTTCTTGAGGAAAAACAATATGCAGAACAGGTATCGCATCGTCAGGACGGGTCTGGCGGGTTGTTGTCTGATGGTGTTGGCCGGTTGTCTGGAGACGACGCATCAGCCGTATTATGGCGCAGCGGACCGCGACGAGGGGCGCTACATAAAGGGGCATAAAGGGTACGAAAAAGGGAGTCGGGAACCCCGGCAGGGATATGCCAGCCCGGATGACATGCGCTGGATCTCACGTTGCATGCGGGATAACGCCGGGGCGCGGGTCCCCCCCTCCGTGGTCAGCGGCTATTGCACCTGCATGAATGACAAAATGAGTGACAACGAAACCCGTTCCATCAGCGAGTGGGAAAAATCCCATCCCCGCGCCCGCGCCGCATGCGAGCGGCAAGCCGGTTGGCGCTGATCCGGTTCGATACTACTGGGCGGCATAGGGGGACAAAAAGACCGTGACCTCGGATTCCCGGCCGATCTTGTTCTTGATCCGTTCCCGGAGATATTCCACAATGATGTCCGCCTCGTAGACCAGCAGTTTCGGGTCCACCTGCACACTGACCTCCACGTGCAGGCTCTCCCCCATGACCCTGGCCCGCAGAAAGGCGATCCCCAGCACCCCGGGGGTCTTGCGGGTGATTTGATAGATCAGCTTCAATTCGTCCGCGTCCGCGGAAGTGTCGATCAAGCCTCGCACGGCCTCGATATTGAGTTCGATGGCGATTTTGGCGATGATCAAGGAGACGCCCAGGGCCGCCAGCGGGTCGGCCAGGGGAAAACCGAGGACGGCCATGGCGATGCCGAACATCACCGCCGCCGAGGCGATGGCGTCGGAACGGTTGTCCCAGGCGTTGGCCCAGACCGCCGGGCTGTTGATCTGGGTGGCCAGGCAGAGTTGGTTGCGATACATCCCTTCGTTGATGATGATGGAGAGCAGCGCCCCGAACAACGCCAGGGGATTGGGTGGGGGGAAATCGTTGGTGATGATGGCGTGGAAAGCCTCCTTGAAAATCAGGACCGCTCCCATCAGCAGCAACAGGCCCGTGAGGGAGGAGGAGACGTATTGGATCTTGCCGTGGCCATAGGCGTGCTCCGCGTCGGCGGGCCGGTTGGAAAACCGGATGCTCATGATGGTGACGATGGTGGACAACACATCCGCCAGGGAGTGGACCGCGTCCGCCACCAGGGCGGCGCTTCCCGTCACCCCTCCCAGAACTCCCTTGTAGGCCGTCAGAAAGGTGTTGCCCCAAAAGACGAACCACATGGTATCTGCCTGACACTCCTTGCACGCTTCGAATTTCATGTTGGTCGTGTATCCGTCAAGGCTGAATGGGAACAGGTCGGGTCCGGAAGGCGGATCGGTTTGAAGTCACCCCGCCCCGGCGAAGGGGCCCGGGGCAGGGTGGATCACAGGGGTCAACGATGATTCTTCTTGCTCTTTTCCAGGTGGGTCAGGAGTTCCTGGGTCAAGGTTTCCATGGTGTCGTTGACCGCGCCCACCACCGTGGCGGACTCTTTGGCGGCGGAGAGGGTCTTGCCCGCGACATTGACCACGGTTTTGGCCGAGGCCCGTTGCTCGTTGTTGTGGGCTTTGCGTTCCACAGAGATGCGGGCGTGGGTCAGGGGGCCGAAACGTTGATCCAGGTTGTCGAAAAGCTTGTTGATGCGTTCGCGCAATTCATCACCGATGTCAACTTGGCGACCTTCGATTTTCACTTCCATATTTTGAACCCCTTGATTGATATTGAAATGGGTGACGACACACTTCCTGTGGTTTAAGAGAAACGGTTGCGACGACGCGCCGCGGCCGCCAGGGCCGCCTTGCGCTCCGCCTCCCTGGAGCGGACCGGGACCGGTGCCAGGACGGGTGAGGGGGCAATCGGGCCGAAAGCATGTCGCAGCATGTCCGGCAAGGCGAGTACGAATCCAGTCATCCTCTCAAGAATCGGCATGTTCACATTCCTTGGTTGGGGTGAAGGCGGATGATGGCATCATCATACCACCTTTTTGAGATCATATTCCAGTATGCCGACAGCGCCAACCCGTTTCAGGCGCGGAATCAGGTCCCGGACCGCGGAGCGGTCCACCACCGTCTCCACCGCCAGCCAGTCCGGGTCGGACAACGGGTTGATCGTCGGAGCCTGGAGACTGGGGAGCAGCTCCAGAACCGCGGCGGATTTGGCCACGGGCACGTTCATCTTGAGAATCGCCTTGTGGCGCGCCTGCAGGGCCGCGTTCAACAACAGGGTGATCTGGTCGATCTTCTCCTTTTTCCACGGGTCGGCGACCGCCCCATGGTTGGCGATGATCATGGTGCGGGTCTCCAGCAGTTCCTCGACGATGCGCAATCCATGGGCCTTGATGGTGGAACCGGTCTCGGTGATCTCCACCACCGCGTCCACCAACCCCTCCACCACCTTGGCCTCGGTGGCCCCCCAGGAGAAGATCACTTCCGCCGCGATGCCCCGCTGGGCCAGGAAACGCCGGGTGAACCGTTCCAGTTCGGTGGCCACCCGTTTGCCCTGGAGATCCTCCAGGGAGCGGATGGGGGAGTCCTGCCGCGTGACCAGCACCCAGCGGCAGGGACGGTTGGAGCTTTTGGAATACTCCAGGGCGCCGATTTGCGTCACTTTGTCCTCGCACTCCCATTCGAGGATCCAGTCCAGACCGGTCAGTCCCATGTCCAGGGTGCCATCCGCCACATAACGGGCCATCTCCTGGGGGCGCACCAGGGAACAGACGATCTCCGGGTCGTCGATGCCGGGGAAATAGTTGCGGGAACTGGAGGTGATGGACCAACCCGCCTGGGCGAACAGGTCGATGGTGGCCATCTCCAGGCTCCCTTTGGGAATGCCGAGTTTCAGGTGTGCCATGTCGGTATCAATCCTTGCCTGGTGAAGAGTGGAGCAGCATGTCCGGGAGTTGGTGGAAATGGTCCGCAACCCGGTCGGGTCGCAACTCGCGGACATCCATGCCCCGGTTGTATCCATAGGAGAGAAGAATGACCGGAAGCCCCGCGTTGCGGGCCGCGTGGAGATCGGTTTCCGAATCCCCGATCATCACCCCGGAGGCGGGGGGGAGGTTCAGTCTCGCCAGAGCGTGCAGCAGGGGCGCGGGATCGGGTTTGCGGGTGGGCAGGGAGTCCCCGCCCACGACGAGGGCGAAGAAACGACTCAGGTTCAACTGCTCCAGCATGGCGCGGGCCAGGTGTTCCGGCTTGTTGGTGACCACCGCCATGGGGAAGCCGACGGCGGCCAGGGCGGCCAGGGTCTCCGGCACGGCGGGAAAGGGACGGGAGTTGTCGGTCAGGTGCAGGCGGTAGAAAGCCAGGAACGCCTCGACCGCGGCCTCGAAATCCGGATCCCCCACCGGGGGTTCC
>JADGCR010000489.1 GCA_015228895.1 Magnetococcales bacterium | reverse complement strand
GAAATCAAGAAACAATGGCCGCAGCACCCCTTCCACAACGGACTTACCACCACTTGGCCGGAGAACCCTCGTGGGGAATGCTGTGACAACGCTGGCAGATGTAGATCGAAAATGCCACCCGACCATGACAGGCGCCGCAGAACTTTCCCCGGAAAATCTCATCCATCTTGATGGAATTTGACCCCTTCTTGGCCACGAAAATGTTCGGATGACAGTTGGAACAGGCCAGCCAGCGGGTGTGGGAGATGTGGGGAAACCGCACATGGGGCATGTTCTTGGTGTTGGTGAGGATGATGTCCAGATCCAGAAGCTCCATGTTGCCCTTGCCGTCGCGGCTGACCAAAGGCTTGATCACCCCGTCGTTGATCGCCTTCATCCAGTCCACCTCGCCCCACTTCCCCGCCGGAATCGCAGAGAGCGCCTGGGACGGATTTTGCAGCAACTGCATGGCCGGACTTTTGGGATCGTGTATGCCATCCTGGCTCAATGGCGGGGTCTTGCGGTTGTTCTCGCCAGGAATGACGCGGGTTTCCGCCCCCTTGACGATGCCCGTTTCGGTGGTGGGCTTGTCTTTTTTCTTGCTCTTCTTGCCCTTCTCGTCCGCAGGGGTTGCAGCCTGATTCTGCGCCACCATCACCGGATTCATGGCCGGTTCGGGACTCTCTTCCGGCGCGGCGGCCACGGCATCCGGGGCGGGCTCTGCAATCTCCGGCGCGGCGGCAGCCGCAAGGACGGGAACAGGAGCGGACTCGGACGCAGCAACAGGGGCGGATACCACAGCCTCCCCAGCGGCGACCACCGGAGGAGCGACCTCCCGACACGCCCCGGATGAAACCAACAACAAAGAACTCAATAAAAGGGAGAAACTGAAGCGGATGGAACGATTCATGCGTAGCAAACCTTGTTTGATTGATCGCCAGAACTCATTGTGAACCAAAGGATGATTCAAGCAAAGCTCCGGCCATTGTGGACCCGCTTGACGGGAAATCCCCGGGAAGGCGCATCCGACGCCCCTGGCGGCTTCCGGCTGCTGCGCTATTTCTCCGTGACCAGCTTTGTCTCCATGGCCCTGGCCGCCTGGGTCCCCGCCTTTCTGTTCCAGCGCATCGAGCACCACTCCATGTTGAGCTTAGGCGAGACCCAGAACGTGGCCATCTCCCAGGTGCTCTCCAACGCCCTGTGGCCGAGTCTCTCCGGCTTTCTCTCAACCTCCCGGGAGATCAAACCCGGCGAGATCCGCTCCCACCCCCTGGTCGCCTATCTGGACCAGTTCATCGGCAAACTGCTCACCAATCTGAAGGTCCGCAAGGTCAAGATCCTCAATGCCAGCGGCGTGATCCTCTACGCCAGCTCAACCGGCGAGATCGGCCAGGACCAGAGCCGGATCCGGGGGGTCAGCGCCGCTTTGGAGAATGACTTGAGCAGCGAACTGCTGGAAAAGGGGGATCCTCTCCCCGGCAGCAGCGAGATCGCCGACCGTCACCTGATCCTCACCTATGTGCCCCTGTTCAAGGACGACCGGGTGCGGGGGGTCTTCGAACTCTACTACGACCTCGAAGAACTCCTGGCCCACATGCACCGCTCCCAGAACTGGATGGTGCTGGGAGTGACCAGTCTGTTCATCGCCCTCTATCTGCTGCTGTTCGGCATCGTCCGGCGGGCGGATTTCTTGATCGGCGAACAGAACCGCCGCTTGAACCACTATCTGTACGAAATCCGGAGCAACAACGAAACCCTGGAAAAACGGGTGGCGGAACGCACCGAAACCCTGCGTCTGACCAATCAGGTGCTCACCTCGGAGATCGTCGAGCGGCAACTGGCGGAAAATGAATTATTGAAACTCACCCGCGCCGTGGAACAAAGCCCCGCCTCGGTGATCATCACCGATCTTTCCGGCCACATCGAATACGTCAACTCGGCCTTCTGCCGGATCAGCGGCTATGACCCGGAAGAGGTGATCGGCAAGAACCCCAGTCTCCTCAAATCCGGCCTGCACCAGGAGCAGACCTACCAGGAGCTGTGGCAAACCCTCAAAAAAGGGGAGGAGTGGCGGGGCGAGTTCCTCAACCGCAAGAAAAACGGCGATCTGTACTGGGAGCTGGCCTCCATCTCGCCGATCCGGGACAAACA
>JADGCR010000488.1 GCA_015228895.1 Magnetococcales bacterium | reverse complement strand
CGGGGTGGTCTCCCGGTTTTTCCACAACCATTCCGTCTGGAACGCCATCAGCAAAGGGTGGTTCGAAGGATTCGATCCCCGGCGGATTCAACTGATCGGATACTGCACCGAACCCAAGGCGGGCGAAACCCTCGGTGAGTGGGCGCGCTCCCTGCTCGCGGCCCGGTTGGACATCCTGATCTATCCGGAGCTGGGCATGGACACCCTGACGGCGCAACTGGCCGCGTTGCGACTGGCCCCGGTGCAGATGGTGGCCTGGGGCCATCCGGAAACCTCCGGTCTGCCCACCATGGACTATTATCTCTCCGCGGAACTGTTCGAAGCCGGAGAGGCGGCCAGATATTATTCCGAGCGCCTCGTCACACTGCCCAATCTGGGCGTCTGTTGCGCGCGGATGACCCTGGAAGGGGACCACAGAGTGGACCCCGCCCCATTCGGTCTGGATCCTCGCCGTCCCATCCTGATCAACCCCGGCACCCCCTGCAAATACACGCCCCGGCACGACGGACTGTTTCTGGAACTGGCCCGACGGATCGACGGCTGTCAACTGGTCTTTTTCGACCTTCCCAAATACCTGCCCCTCTGCCAGGCGCGCAACGCCCGCCTGCGGCGTCTGTTCCACGCCGCGGGCATCCCCTTCGAGGGGCGGGTGTTCCTGCTGCCCTGGTTGGCGGGGGAAACCTATCATGGTCTGCTGCGGGTCGCCACCCTGATGCTGGACACCATCGGTTTTTCCGGCTTCAACACGGTCCTGCAAGCCGTGGAGTGTGGTCTGCCGGTCGTCACCCTGGAGGGGCGTTTCCTGCGGGGACGTCTGGGAGCGGGCATCCTGCGCCGCCTGGGACTCGCGGACATCGTCACCCTGGACGAGACGGACTATGTGGCGCTGGCGATCCGACTGGCCACGGACGCGCCCTTCCGCGAGGCCATCCGGTCCCGCATGGCCGCCGCGCTGCCGGAGCTGTTCATGGATATGCGGCCCATCCACGCCCTGCAGGATTTCCTGGAGGAGGTCGGAAAGACGGGAGCGTCTACTCGATGATGGAAAACACCCCTTCCATCCCCTCCTCCCGATGTCCTGGAATGCTGCAGTAGACGGCGAACCGGCCAACCTTCTTGGGGACCAGATACAACAGCATCTTGTGTCCGGACTGCAGATACAAGGAGTGAATGTGGGGGGTGTTCACCCGACCGGAGGGCATGGCCACCTTCTGAAACACCACCGCATGAAAAAAAGGCATGTTGACAAAATCGTGGGGCAACCCTCCCACATTGTCGAAGGTGAGAATATAGGGCAGATCCTTCTTCAGGACCACATCCTTTGGTTCATAAGTGTAATCGTCGAAACGAATCGTGAGCTGCTGCGCCTTGCGGAAATCGATATCTTTGGGCATCCACTCATTGTTGGGATCCTCATGGCCCTCATCGGCCACCCCCTCTCCGACCCAACCGGCGACAACGAGCAGCGACAAGAAGAAGACCAGCGACCCCACGCACCATTTTTTCATGTTCCACTCCATGGCATAATCCAGTTGGACCTCCATACAAAGCCAACCGCCTGAATGACGGTCATCAACATACCTCAAACCGACGCCATGCCGCAATGACCCTGCTGCCGTTCCCCGTCATCGACCCGCGCCCCGCCCGGTCCCGCCCCTTGAGGACGCGGAAACCCGCTGCCGTGCCATTTGCGTGGCGCGCCTTTTGCTGGTCGTTCTGGATCATCCTGGCCCCACTCCCCGCCATGGGCCAGGAGATGCGCCCACCGCTCCTGATCGGTCACAGGGAGTGGGCGGTTGTGGAAACCGGACTCCTGCGCCTCCAGGCGAAAATCGATACCGGGGCCGCGACCTCCTCCCTGGACATCGACGCTCAGGAGTGGTCGCGGAAGGACGGGGTCTCCCGGGTACGCTTCAGGGTGACCCCGGAAAGGGGTCGGCAGGTGGTTCTGGAACGTCCTGTGGTCCGTTTGGCGCGCATTCGGCGCGCCGGTCTGTCTCCCGACTCCCGCCCCGTGGTCATGCTGCACATTTGTCTTGGCGATCGAACCCTGGAGACCGAAGTGAACCTGACCGACAGGGGGAACATGACCCACCCGCTGTTGCTGGGACGACATTTCCTGAAAAAGGGT
>JADGCR010000487.1 GCA_015228895.1 Magnetococcales bacterium | reverse complement strand
TCTGCCGCCACCCACTCCCGATCCACCGGAAAAGGGGTTCCGGCCAGAGCGGCGCAGCCCAGGGGGAGGAGGTTGAGACGCTTGCGCAGATCGGTGAAACGACCGTGATCCCGCTCCAGCATCTCGTAATAGGCCATCAGATGATGCCCGAGCGTGACCGGCTGGGCGTTCTGCAAATGGGTGAAACCGGGCATGACCGTCTCCACATGGGCGTCGGCCAGCTCCACCAGCACCTCCTGCAAACTGCGGATCCCCTCCCGGAGCGCATCGCACGCATCCCGCAGCCACAAACGCAGATCCGTGGCCACCTGATCGTTGCGGGAACGGGCGGTATGCAGCTTGCCCGCCACCGGACCGATCAACTCCCGCAGCCGGTCTTCCACATGCATGTGGATATCTTCCTGGTCGTCCCGGAACGGCAGACGCCCCTCCTCGATCTCCACCTTGACCCGCGCCAAACCCTCGACGATCAGATCCGCCTCGGACTCGGCGATGATCCCCTGCCGCGCCAACATGCGGCAATGGGTCATCGATCCCTGGATGTCCTGGCGGAACAGCCGCGAGTCATAGTGAATCGAGGCCGAAAAGGTCTCCATGAAGGCATCGGTGGGCTGGGAGAACCGCCCACCCCACGGTTTGCTCTTGCTCATGGCTTGCCTTGGCGCACCAGGGCGGCGATGCGCATCCGCAGGGCGTTCAACTTGATGAAACCGCTGGCATCGGCCTGGTCATAAGCGCCATGATCATCCTCGAAGGTGGCCACCACCGGATCGAACAACGACTGCTCGGACTTGCGACCCGTGACGATGACATTCCCCTTGTAGAGTTTCAGCCGCACCACGCCGGAAACGTAGGTCTGGGAGGCATCGACCAGGGATTGGAGCATCAGCCGTTCCGGCGAGAACCAGTAACCGTTATAGACCAGCGACGCATAACGTGGCCCCAGTTCATCCTTGAGGTGGGCCGCCTCGCGATCCAGCGTCAAGGATTCCATGGCCCGATGCGCGACGCCGAGAATGGTGCCGCCGGGGGTCTCGTAGACGCCCCGGGATTTCATCCCCACGTAACGGTTCTCCACCAGATCGACCCGTCCAATGCCGTTGGCTCCGCCCAGGGTGTTCAGACGCGCCAGCAGATTGGCCGGAGACAGCCGCTCGCCGTCGATGGCCACCGGATCGCCCTTTTCGAAGGTGATCTCCACATAAGTTGGGGTGTTCGGAGCTTGTTCAGGGGAAACGGTCAATACAAACATCTCCTCCTCGGGTTCCTTCCAGGGATCCTCCAGCACCTTGCCCTCGAAGGAGAGGTGCAGCAGGTTGCGATCCATGGAGTAGGGGACATCGCCGCGTTTGTCCCGAGCCACTGGAATGCCGTTGGCATCCGCGTAGGCCAGGAGTTTCTCCCGCGAGGTCAGATCCCATTCACGCCACGGCGCGATCACCCGGATGCCGGGACGCAGGGCGTAATAGGCCAGCTCAAAGCGCACCTGGTCGTTCCCCTTGCCGGTGGCGCCATGGGAGACCGCTTCCGCGCCGCACCGGGTGGCGATTTCGATCTGCCGTTTGGCGATCAGGGGCCGGGCAATGGAGGTGCCAAGGTGGTATACCCCCTCGTAGAGGGCGTTGGCGCGATACATCGGAAAGACGAAATCGCGCACGAACTCCTCTTTCAGATCCTCGATGTAGATCTCGCGCACCCCGAGGTTCATGGCCTTCTGACGGGCCGGTTCCAGCTCCTCGCCCTGGCCGAGATCGGCGCAAAAGGCGACCACTTCGCACTGGTAGTGCTCTTGGAGCCATTTGAGGATGATGGAGGTATCCAGACCTCCGGAGTAGGCCAGGACCACTTTTTGAACGGATTTGGACATGCGATTCCCTTTCGGTGCTGCGTATGATTCGAATTCCAAACGGCTGCAGGGGTCCGGAGATCCCCGCTCCCCTGCGACCCTTTTAATGAATATCCACCCCCATCAGCCACTCGAGGACGGCTTTCTGGACATGCAAACGGTTCTCCGCCTCGTCCCAGATCACCGACTGGGGACCATCGAGCACCCCAGCGGAGACCTCCTCGCCACGGTGCGCCGGCAGACAGTGCATGAACAACGCATCGGCCTTGGCTTCGCGCATCAACGC
>JADGCR010000486.1 GCA_015228895.1 Magnetococcales bacterium | reverse complement strand
TCCAACTGGCGGGTCAGGGCATAGGCGTTGCGCACGTCGTCGTCCACCACCAGCACGGTCTTGTCTCTGAAAACCAGTTCGGGATCCTGCAGCTTCTGGATCGAGCGCTGTTGCTCCGGCGGCAGATCCGTTTCCACCCGGTGGAGAAACAACGCCACTTCGTCGAGCACCCGCGCCGGTTGCTGCGGGTCGGCGGCCAGTTGGCCGGTGCGGGAGAGCAGCTCCCGGATGCGCTCCTTGGAGACCGGTTTGGCGTATTGGCTGGCCGCCCCCTTGCTCACCCCATCCACCCCCTGATCCGCCGCGGACATGATGTGGACCGGGATGTTTCGGGTCTCCGGGGTCGCCTTGAGCCGTTCCAACACCGTCCAACCGTCCAGAATCGGCAGGCCGATGTCCAGGATGATGCCGGTGGGCAGATATTGGCGCGCCAGCTCCAGCCCGGTTTGACCGTCGGAGGCGGCGAGATACTTGAACTCCTGTTCCCGGGCGCACTGGGCCAGGATGCGGGCGAATTTGGGGTCGTCCTCGATGATCAGCATCACCCGGTCTCCGGGCTTGATCCGTTCCCGCTCGTCGCCGATGGCCGGAATGGGGGAGAGAAGCTCCAGGGGGGCCGGGACGGGTTGCCGGGGGGCGTCCTCATCGGAGAGCCAGGGCAAAAGCAGGGTGAAGACCGTGCCGGTCCCCTCCCGACTCTGAACCCGGATCTCCCCACCCAGGAGTTGGGACAGTTGGGTGGAAATGGTCAACCCCAGTCCGGTGCCGCCATACTGACGGCTGGTGGAGCCGTCCGCCTGACGGAACGCCTCGAAAATGGTGGTGATTTTATCCGGCGGAATGCCAATCCCCGTGTCGGTCACGGAGATGGCGATGCCACCGCGGGGAGAGTCCGGCATCCCCGCGCCGGGGCACCAGTCGGCGGGGGGCGGGGCGAAAGCCAGGGTCACCCCTCCCTTGCTGGTGAACTTGAAGGCGTTGGACAGCAGATTCTTGAGGATGCGCGCCATCTTTTCCCGGTCCGTGCGCATGGTTTCCGGCACCCCGGAGATCGGAACGTGGATGGCGAAGGTCAGCCCCTTTTTGTTGGCGACAGGCCGGAAAGTCCGTTCCATCTCCTGGGCGAACTCCTGGACCGTCATGGCGTCCAGATGCACATCCATCCGGCCCGCCTCGATCTTGGCCAGATCGAGAATCTCGTTGATCAGACCCAGCAGATCCTGGCCGGAGTTGTGGATGATCTGCGCGTCCTCCACCTGGCGGGGAGTGAGATTGCCCTCCTCGTTCTCCGCGAAGCTCTGCGCCAGGATCAGAAGACTGTTCAACGGGGTGCGCAGCTCGTGGGACATGTTGGAGAGGAATTCGGATTTGTAACGGCTGGCCTGCTCCAGGGCGACGGCTTTTTGTTCCAACTCCTGGCGAATCGCCTGCAACGCCTCGTTCTTGCGCTGGTCCGCGACATTTTTCTCCTGCAACATCAGGGTGTGGGCCTCCAACTCCTCGTTGGAGACCCGCAGTTCCTCCTGTTGCTGTTGCAACAGCGCTTCCGAGGCTTGCAGAGCCTTGGAGTGTTCCTGCAACTCCCGGTTGGAGTGCTGCAAGGCCGCGCTGTTTTTCTGCAACTCCTCCGCCTGCCTCTGGGAGTGTTCCAGGGTGCGGCGCAACAGGGTGCGGGAGTGGGTCGCGGCCACGGCCATGGCGATGTTCTTGGACTCCTGCTCCAGAAAAGTCAACTGGATCTCCGTGAAGTGCTCGAAGGAACCCAGTTCCACGATGGCCTCGACTTTCTCCTCGTGGATGAAGGGAAAGAGCAGCAAACATCCAGGGTCGTTGTCCCCGAGACCGGACTGGATGCGGAAGTATCCCTCCGGGACCGGATGGATCATCCGGGGTTGTTTCTCCAGCAGACACTGCCCCACGATGCCCGTTCCAGGGGAAAACGAGATATTTCTGGAGCGGGTTTCCATGGGCAGGGCGTAGCTGCCGCACAAGATCACGCCACCCTTGGGGCCCGCGGTGTAGAACGCCCCGGCCTGGGCATCCAGGTGGGTGGCCAGAAAGGAGATGGTCTCATTGGCCAGATCGGCGATCTCCCTCTCCCCCCGCAACCGCTCGTTCAATTCGGCGGCGCCCTTTTTCAGC
>JADGCR010000485.1 GCA_015228895.1 Magnetococcales bacterium | reverse complement strand
GCGGATTGCGCAGCAATCTGCGCGGCGCGCCCACCAGCCGCCGCAGGCGGCTTGCCAAGTATCACGGGGGACCGGGGGCGGTAACCGCCCCCGGCGGGGCCGGGGCAGCGCCCTGGGAAGTTGGCTTTTGCTTTTTGCCTTTGGCGCGCCTTTACAACAAGCGGATTGCGCAGCAATCCGCGCGGCGCGCCCACCAGCCGCCGCAGGCGGCGCCTCTTTTGACATTGGATTGCCAAATAGGTTGAAACGCAATAAAAAGGCTGAAGACGCTTTGACCATGTGTAGCGTCGCATTTTAGTGGATTCACTCCTGCCAAATGGACAACATGCTTAAGACGGCCAAAATCGTTGTCGATGTAAATGATCGCTGGCGACAATTTTTTGCTGAGCGTGCGATCACCATAAAATCTTTTCCCATCGTAGAACGCGACGATGTGGTGTTTACGATGGGAAGTTGTTTTGCAAGAGAAATCCGTTATAAGCTGGCTGAAGCAGGGATTCGGGTCGGGCCGGATTTTTCTTCCATTCCCGATAGACGTGACTGTTATGTAATTGATAATTTGCCGCATGAACAACATCTTAATTATTATAATACATTTACGATGCGTCAGGAATTCGAATGCATTGTCGGCAAATGGACCCAATCCCCCACGGATTATTGGCAGCTTAAACGGGATCCAACCGGTCTTGGCATGCATTTCCAGGATCCCTATAAAAGAATGACGTTCGCAAAAACGCCCGAAGAGCTGCATGCTGCCATATCACAGGTCAACGATGCCTTGGCCCGTGCGGCCCGTACCTCCCGCATCTTCTTTTTTACTCTGGGGATGGCTGAAGTCTTTAAAAAATTGGACAACCAATTGATCGCCTGTCAAAAACCAAGCTATCTTGGTGGTGGCGGCGAGCTGCAAACGCAGATACACTTGAGCAGCTTTGCGGAAAATCTCGACAACATGAACGCCATCCGCGAGATCATCAAATCATTCAACCCGGATGCCCGCATTGTGGTGAGTGTCTCTCCCGTTCCGTTGGAACGTACTTTTTCAGAGCGCGATATCCTGGTGGCCAACCTGGAAGGTAAAAGTCTTTTGCGCGCCGTTGCCGGAGAATTTGCGCGCTCCCATGAGGATGTGGCCTATTTTCCCTCTTATGAAATTGTTACCATGCTTGGGGAAGCGGCTTTCGAAGCGCGCGATTTGCGGCATGTCAATGCGCAAACCATCCACGAAATCATGACGATATTTTTCAAGGCTCATTTTGTGCCCTAGCCAGCATTTTCACCATTTGAACGAGTTAAACGTCATGACGAAACCGACCTCTCATTTCGAACGCGATCAGGCCCTGGGCCTGGAACCCGACATGCGGGACATGCCCCGGGAGGTGCGCAACATCCTCCACCCGGTGAAAATGGGCATGGAAAACACCTTCCAGTTCCGCTGCCACCCGGAGATCGACTGCTTCAACGCCTGCTGCTCTCATATCGAGATCATCCTGACCCCCTACGATATTCTGCGCCTGCGCCGCCGCCTCGACCGCACCGCCGAGGAGTTCCTCTACGAATACGCCACCCCCTACACCCTGACCAAGGGCCAATTGCCGGTAGCCCTGATGCGCATGGACCCGGAAACCGGCAAATGCCCCTTCAATACCCCGGAAGGGTGCAGCGTCTACTCCGACCGCCCGGTGGCCTGTCGTTACTATCCGATCGGGCTGGCCCTGATGCACGAGGCGAACGGCCAGGGCAATCAGGAGTTCTTCTATCTGATCAAGGAAGGGTATTGCCACGGCCACCAGGAGCAACGCGCCTGGACCATCCGGGAGTGGCGCACGGATCAGGGCTCCGACGGCTACGACGCACGCAACCAGGGGTGGATGGAACTGATCCTGAAGCGCCGCAGCGCCGGGGACGGGGTGAGCTCCTCCCTCCAGTTGTCGGAATTCTTCTACATGGCTTCCACCAATGTGGAGGCGTTTCGCAATTTCGTCTTCTCCTCCACCTTTCTGCAACGCTACGACGTGAGCCGGGAGACCATCGCAAGCATCCGGGACGACGATGAAGCGCTGATCGATTTCGCCTGCGATTGGCTCAAGACCGTCCTGTTCGGCGATCAGAAAATTCCGCTGCGGGCCGAGGCGCTCAGCGAACTTGCGCAA
>JADGCR010000484.1 GCA_015228895.1 Magnetococcales bacterium | reverse complement strand
GGCCACGGTTTTTCTGACGGTCGTGGCATTGCAGGCCGTCTCCCTGGAGGCCGCGGAAGAGAAGGGGGTCTCGACCCCCACGGTCAACACCTTCAACCGCCTGATGCGCCCCAAGTCGGAACGCAATCAGCCGCCCACCCTGGATGGCATCCATGATCCCACCAACGAGGGCACCTCTCTGTTGCAACCTCCCAAGGAGGCGTTCAAGGATATGCCGGAGACCCAGTCGGGCAACTATGTGGACTGGGTGGGGGCGTTGAAGAAAGGGGTGATCAATCCCCGCTATGATCGGAAAGACCCCAAGGAGGAGGCGGTGGTGTTCGAGCTGGACATCGTTCGCGAGGTGAAGGGCACCATGCCGGATGTGGTCTATCCCCACGACCGGCATACCCAGTGGCTGGACTGCTCCAACTGCCATCCGGACATCTTCATTCCCGAAAAGGGCAAGAACCAGATCAGCATGGCGCAGATCCTGATGGGGCAGAAGTGTGGTGTGTGTCATGGCAAGGTCGCCTTTCCGGTCTCCGAGTGCCGCAAGTGCCACTCCAAGAAGAAAGATGGGGCCGGCGCGGACAAGGCGACCCCCGCCGCCGCCGCCGCGCCCAAGAAGGCGGCCAAATGAGTTGATCTGCAGGAGGCGAAACGATGATGACGCGCATGGTGGGCATGGAGGGGGTGGTTTTGGTCTTGTTGTGTCTGGTGTCGGCCCCGGTTTGGGCGCAAAACGACCCGCTGCAACGCAAGGCGGAACTGGTGGACCAACTGCTCAAGGATTCGGAAACCTCCCGTCGGATCAGCAAACAGGGAGATGACGCCTCCCGCGCCCTTCTCGACCAGGCCAGAAAGGCGCGGGAAGAGGCGCGGCAGGCCATTCAGGCCGGTGATGTGAACAAGGGGGCGGCCGGGCTGGACCAGGCTCTCAAGCTGGTGACCCGGGCTTCCCGGACCACCATGGACCCGGCGGGCCGCCAGTGGCTGCATCGCGCCCGCTTCGAGGATTTGCAGGTCAGTGTGCAGAACTTCAAGGAGGCTTATGCCAGACATCTGCAACGGTTGCGGGCCGGGGAAAAGGGACCTCTGGATGTGGGCGCGGTGGATGCCCTGCAGTCCCAGGCCGACGCCCTGGGCAAGGAGAAGCAATTTCTCGAAGCCAACAAAATCCTGGAACGCGCCCATGAGAGCGTGGTCAAGGGGTTGAAGAGTCTGCTGGGTTCCACGGCCTTGGTCTATGAATTGAAGTTTGACACTCCCAAAGATGAATATGAGTATGAAATCAAGAAAGGTGAAAGTTTTGAAGCGATGATCCGTATGGTTCTTGCGGAGCGTAGCGCGCAATCCACGGATGAAACCCAGATCCGTCCATTGATGGATCAAAGCCAGGAAGCCAACAGCCGCGCGGCGCAACAGGCGGCGGCGGGCCGGTTCAAGGAGGCGATCAGGCTTCAGGAGGAGGCCAACGGGTTTCTGGCCCGGGTGCTCCGCGCTTTGGGTGTGATGATTCCTTTATAATAATCGTGTTGGATGATTTTGACAGGAGACGATTGGATGAAAAAATGGCGTGCCTTTTCGGTGCTGTTGAGTGTGCTGGCTTTGACCAGTGGTGTCTGGATGACGGCAGACGCGGCCGAGGAACCGGCTGGCGACAAGTCCAACAAATGGAGCGCGGACCCGCAGCAGATCGCGCAACGCATGGACTCCGTGACCACCCTGATCAATAAATCCACGGGTGCCCAGCGTATCGCCGCGGCCAACAATCCGGAAGCCTCGGCGCTGCGGGATCAGGCCCTGGCCCAGTTGCAGGATGGCCGGGCCGCGTATGAGCGCAAGGATTTCGAAGGGGCCAAGAAATTCTTGTCCCAGGCTTCCCAGACCATGTTCGAGGCCATGCGCAAGGCCGACGGAGGAGCCTCGGAACGGGAGAAGCAGTCCCAGGATTTCGATCGCCGTCTGGGCAGCGTGAAGGTGCTGCTGGATGCCCATGTGCGCATCAGCGGGGAGAAAGGGCGCGACCAAGCGACCAGCGGCGAGATCCGCAAGGCCATGGATGACGCGGTGCGCATAAACAAGGCGGGCGATAGCGCCCAGGCCCGCGTCCGTCTGGACGAGGGGTACGTGATGGCCAAGCTGGGGATCGAAAAGCTGCGGCGCGGCGATACCCTGGTGCGCTCTT
>JADGCR010000483.1 GCA_015228895.1 Magnetococcales bacterium | reverse complement strand
TCCAGGATGCTCGATGGATCGTTGCTCTGACGGGTGATCATGCCCGCGGCCTCGAGTATCAGGCTGTGGTAGCTGGAAATCTCGGGTTCGTCGTCGATGACCAGAATGCGGAACGGCTCCGGGCTTTGCTGGTCGGTGAGGTGGTCGAGGGCGGTCACCAGTTCCATGATGCTCGCCGGTTTGTGGAAATAGGCCTCTCCGCCGGCCTGAACCGCGGCCAGACGCGCGGCGAAATCATCCCGCGAGGAGAGAAAAATCACCGGCAGGCCCTGGCCGGTCGTCTGCTTCAACAGCCGCATCACGCTGGTGCCGGCGTTTTGGCCATGGGGAAACACGATGTCCATGATGACCGCCTGGGGGCGCCGTTCCAGCACCGCGGCCTGTAGCGACCTCGTATCGGTGAAGGTCCTGGTCGTGAAGCCGAAACAGCGGAGCTGGTCGGAGAGTTTCTCGACGGTCAACACCTCGTCGTCGCAGAGATAGAGTATGCGACTCTCTTTCTCCGGGGTGGTCGTGGTGGTGGGGGGGGCCATCGAGAACAGGAGCTCGCCCTGGCTGCTCCGGTCGTTGATTGCCCTGGCCTGGGACGCGATCAGCTGGATGCAGCTCTCCATCTGTTGCAGCCAGTCGGCGGAGAGGGGTGTGGAGGGGGCGTTGATGTGGACGTTGGTCCACTTTTCCGCCTGTTCCGCGCTCAGGCCCAGTTCACGGAAACCGAAGGATTTTCCGGTACCCTTGAGGCTGTGGAACAGTCGATGCAGATCCACCACCGCGTCGTAGGGATCGCAGGGATCCTCTTCGAGACGCTCGAACAAGGCGCGGGCCCGATCGATCCTCTCCGGCAGTTGCTCCAGAAAGGTCGCGCGCAGCCCGGCGATTTTGTCTTGGATGGAAAGTGGTCTGGTGGCATTCATGGTGGACATCCCAAAGTCAAAGTGGCTTCTCGACTACCGGAAAGGCGATCCAGAAACGGCTGCCCTTGCCGGGTTCGGAGTTGAATCCGATGCGGCCTCCCATCATTTCCACCAGGCACTTGGTGATGGTCAACCCGATGCCGCTCCCCTCGATGGCCGATTGTTCGGCGCCGAGCCGGCAGAAGGGGGTGAACAGCTGATCCCATTTTTCCCTGGGGATGCCCGGTCCCGTGTCCGAGACGTTGATTTCCAACTGGCCTTTGGAGGTCAGGCGGTGGGAGACGGTGATATACCCCCCCTTGCGGTTGTATTTCACCGCGTTGGAGAGCAGGTTGATCAGGATCTGTTTGAGACGCAACGGGTCCACGTAGACAAAGGGGAAGCGGCTCTCCCCGCTGGTGTTGATCAACGAGACGAAGCGCTTCATCGCCAGGGGGCGCGTCATGGAGATGCAGTGGTGCACGATGGGTTCGGGATCGATGATCTCCATTTCCGGGAGGAGTTTGCCGGATTCGATGCGGGCCACGTCGAGCAATCCGTTGATCAGTTCCAGCAGATGGTTGCCGCTGGCGTGGATCTGGTCCACGGACTCCTTCTGGGTGGGGGTGAGGGGTTCCACGAGGTTCAGATCCAGCAGTTGACAAAAACCGATCACGGCGTTGAGGGGGGTGCGCAGTTCATGGCTCATGCGCGACAGGAACTCCGATTTGGCCTGGTTGGCCTGCACGGCCTCCTCCTTGGCGCGGGTCATGGAGCGCAGGGTGCGGGTGCGTTCCGCGCGAATCGCCACGGCCACGATGAGATCTTCCGGATCCACCGGTTTGGTGAGAAATCCCTCGGCTCCGATGCGCATGGCGGATGTCTGTTTCTTGCGGTTGGTCTCCCCGGAAAGAAAGACGATGGGCATGCCGGCGAAATCCGGCACCTGGTGGATCAGGCGAGCCAGGTCGCGGCCATGGCACTCCGGCATGTACATGTCCATCAACACCAGGTCGAAGCTGTTCTGACGCAACGCCTCCAGCACGCGGGAGGGGTCGTTGACATGATGGGTCTGCATCCCCGCGTCCTCCAGGATGATGCCATGGTAGGCGGCGATTTCGGGTTCGTCGTCGATGATCAGGATGCGGAAGGGATCCGGCTGTTGGGGCGGTGGCAGGCTCTCCAGCGCGGCCACCAGTTCCATGACGTGGGTCGGTTTGGGACAGAAGGCCACGCCTTCGTTCCGCACCGCGGCGAGCCGGGTGGCGAAGTCGTCGTCGACGGA
>JADGCR010000482.1 GCA_015228895.1 Magnetococcales bacterium | reverse complement strand
GAAAAAGGGCGCCAGATCCACCAGCATGCCAGTCAGGATGCCATTCAACAAGACGGAAATGCCTTCCTGGGTGATGTCGTCGCTGATCTCCCCCCCCAGGAAAAAGCGCAGCTTGTTCTGCAACGCGGACCACAAGGCGCTGCCATTGAACAGAAACAGTCCCGTGGCCCCAAGCATCAGGAAAGCGGTGCCCACCTCCCGGGAGTTGGGCACCTGCCCCTTGTTCCGGGCGTCGCCGAGACGTTTTCCCGTGGGGTCTTCGGTTTTGGACTCGTTGTCGTTGTCTTCGGCCATGCCTCATCCACGCCTTGCCGACCTGAATAAAAAAAATCCGCCCGTTTTCGGGGTTTCCACCCCGCAGGCGGTTCATTTTAAACCTTTCCCGGCATTGCCGAAAGGGTGCATGGCGCCTGCCTTTGTTTTCAATCTCCGTTTCAGGGGTGGCGGGCTCCCTTCATGTCCCCTCTGGAAATGACCGGAGCGGCGTGATAACATGTCTCTTTCGAAACACCAGCAGTGGCCGGATCCCCATTTTTGGTTTGTGGACTCTCGATGATCTCAACCCGTCACACCTCCCTGACCGACAAGTACCAGACCTTGCAGGGGATGCTGCGTTCCATGGAAAACGTCCTGGTGGCTTTTTCCGGCGGCGTGGACAGCACCTTCCTGGTGCGGGCGGTGCTGGACGCGGGCATCCCCTATCTGGCCGTCACCGCCACCTCACCCACCATGCCCGCCCGGGACCTGGAGGATGTCCACGCCCTGGTCCAGGGGCTGAATCTGCGCCATCGCCTCATCGAGAGCGGCGAGATCCGGGATCCGGAATTTGTCCGGAACGGACCGGACCGGTGTTTTCACTGCAAAAGTGATTTGTTCAAACGGTTGTCCGACCTGGCCCGCGCGGAAGGATTTTCCCACGTGCTCGACGGCACCAACACGGAGGATCTGGGCGATTACCGTCCCGGCCTCCAGGCGAAAAAGGGCTACCAGGTGGTCAGCCCTCTGCTGGAGGCCGACCTGAACAAACAGGAGATCCGCCTCCTCTCCAGGGAAAAAGGTCTGGCCACCTGGGACAAACCGGCCTCCCCGTGTCTCTCGTCCCGGATCTCCTACGGCGAACCCATCCTGGTCAGCTCGTTGCGCATGGTGGAGCGTTCCGAGACGTGGTTGAAATCCCGCAATTTCACCACGGTCAGGGTCCGCAAACAGGGGGAGTGCGCCCGCATCGAGGTGAGCGACGAGGAGCTGCCACGCCTCCTGGATGCCAGACTGCGCAAACAGGTGACGGCCGCATTCCAACAGATCGGATTCAAGTTCGTCACCCTGGATCTGGAGGGATTCCAGAGCGGCAAGCTCAACCGGGTCATCCCCGTCACCCCCCATCCCGTCTGAATCCACCCCCGAAACGAACCCCCGGTTGCCCCGGTTGCAAATTTTTTCACCTCACCCACTTGACGCCCGGCAACGAATGCATACATTAGCACTCAAGAGAGGCGAGTGCCAAAAATGGGGTTCCCCCCATTCGGATCCATATGGATGGAATCGTTTTCATCCATTCATGCAAACTTTACAGTATTCGGAGAGAAACAAAATGGTAAAAACAAAATTGCGTCCTCTGCATGATCGGGTCGTTGTCAAACGGACCGAAGAGGAAAAGAAAACCGCTGGTGGGATCATCATCCCCGACACCGCCAAGGAAAAACCCATCCAGGGCGAAGTCCTGGCAGTGGGCAAAGGGGCCGTCCAGGAGAACGGCTCGGTCCGTCCCATGGATGTCAAGGTGGGTGACATCGTTCTGTTTGCCAAATACGCCGGAACCGAAGTCAAGCTGGACGGGGAGGAACTCCTCATCATGCGTGAAACGGACATCATGGGCGTCGTCAAATAAGCCCGCAATCATTCCATCAGAAATTTTTCTGCACACATTCCATAGAAGGTGACGAGACATGGCGGCTAAAGAAGTTAAATTCGGTGAAAACGCCCGCGGCAGAATGTTGGCTGGCGTCAATGTGCTGGCAAACGCGGTGAAGGTGACCCTTGGACCCAAGGGACGCAACGTGGTGCTGGATAAATCCTGGGGCGCCCCCCGGGTCACCAAGGACGGCGTGAGCGTGGCCAAGGAGATCGAACTCGAAGACAAATTCGAGAACATGGGTGCCCAGATGCTCAAGGAAGTGGCCTCC
>JADGCR010000481.1 GCA_015228895.1 Magnetococcales bacterium | reverse complement strand
AGCGGCCAACCCTCCGCGAAACGTCCCGTCGCCAGATACCACAGACCCAGATTCCACTGGGCGTTGGCGTGATCGGGCTGGACGCGCAAGGTCTGAAGATAGGCGTCCGCGGCGGATTCCATGCGGTTCTGCTCCGCCAGCAGCACCCCCAGATTGTAATGGGCGTCCCCATGGTCCGGCTGGAGGCGCACCGCCTGCCGATAGGCGGCCTCACCCTCGGCCAGCGCCCGCCGGGCGCATAACAGATTGCCCAGATTGCTCCAGGCGCTGGCATGGTCCGGCCCCACGCGCAGCGCCTCCCGATAGGCCTCCTCGGCCTCACGGAAACGGTGTTGGGCGAACAGGATGTTTCCCAGGGTGTAGTGGGCCTCGGCATGCCCCGGCTCCACGCGCAAGGCGTGCCGGAAAGCGGTCTCCGCCGCCGCGTACTCCCGTTGCATGAGGTGCAGATTGCCCAGATTGCGCAGCACCTCGGCGCAGTCGGGCGCCATGTCCACCGCCTGCCGCCAGCACCTTCCGGCCTGCTCCAGCTCTCCCAATCGTACCAGACAGATCCCCGCCAGATTCAACGACTCCGGGTTGGGGGGCAGTGGCGCAACCAGGGCCAACGCCTCCGCCAGTTTGCCCTGGCCATAAAGCGCCACGGCCCGGTCGTGGACCACTCCGGTCAACGCCCCGGTCACAGCCCCCACCACCTCCGACCACTCCCCGTCGCGGCTCTGGCGAAACAGCCGCATCACTCCGGGATACCAGGGGGAGTCTCCCCGCTCCCGCAGCCAGCGCCAATCGGTATTCCATGCGGGCAGCAGCACCCAGCAGGGTTTTCCCAACGCGCCGGTCAGATGGGCAATGGCGGAATCGATGCAGATCACCAGATCCAGTTGGGCCACGATGGCCGCCGTGTCCCCGAAATCCCGGAGCGCCTCTCCCAGGTGGAGCAAAGGCTGACCTGCGGGAGGGGGATGGAGCTCTTCCGCGCCGTTGCCCATTTGCAGACTGATGAAGAGGATCCCTGGAACCTGCCACAAGGGGGCGAGCAGCGTCAGGGTGGGCAGGGAACGGTTGGCGTCGTTGTGATGCCCCGCGTTGCCTTTCCACACCAGCCCGACCCGCAGGCCGGCAGACGGCAGACGGGTCGCCCAATGGGTCATCCGCTCCACAGGGGGGGAGAGATAGGGCAGCGTGGCGGGGATGGTGGCCAGCGTGGTTCCCAACAGACCCGGAAGAGACATGGGGAAGATCCAGAAATCGTGCGCGGGAAACGTCGTCAGGGAGCCGACCTCCCCCTCCAGCACCTGATCCAGCCCGGACAACGAGGCCAGCAGAGGGGTCAGGGGGGGGAGGCACAACACCGACAGGCGGCTGAGTCCACGGGCTTTCAACAGCGGGGCGTAGCGGCAGAATTGAATCTGGTCCCCGAACCCCTGTTCGGGGATGATCAACAGGGAGTGGCCGGTGAGATCCTCGCCACGCCACATGGGAAACGGAGCCTCCATGGGTCGGGTCCGGTGCCGCCCCTTGTCCGGGTGATATCGGGCCTCCAGCAAAGGCCAACCCTCCGCAAGGCGTCCTTGCAGAAGATACAGCACCCCCAGATTCCAGCGGGCGTTGGCGTGTCCCGGCTTGAGTCGCAACGCCTCCCCCAGTGTCGCTTCCGCCTCCTCGTCCCGCAACAGATCGCGCAACAGCTCTCCCAGATTGTTGAACGCGTCCGCGTGGTCCGGGTGGAGCGCCACGGCATGGCGCAACATCGCCTCGGCGGCGGCGCACTGTTTCCGCTCGGCCAGCAGCACCCCCAGGTTGTTGAGGGCCTCCCCATGGTCGGGGCGCAGGCGCAACGCCTCCAGATAGAACGCCTCCGCGGCCTCCAGCCGCATCTGCCCGTGCAGAAGAGTGGCCAGGTTGTACAGGGCGTCCACATGCTCCGGATGGAGCGACAACGCCAGCCGATAGGCGGCTTCCGCCTCGGATGGACGGTTCCATTCGCTCAGCAGGACCCCCAGAGTGCAGTAGCAGGAGAGCGCCAGCTCCGGTCTTCCCCGACTTCGATGCCACTCCGCGCCGGTTTGCAGCAGTTCCCGGGTGAGCCGTTCCACCACCTCCTCCCACGCCTCCGGTTGGCTCTGGCGAAAAAGACGCAGGACCTCCGGATACCACGGGGAGTCGGTGCGATCGTCCATCCAG
>JADGCR010000480.1 GCA_015228895.1 Magnetococcales bacterium | reverse complement strand
AGACGCCCCAGCAGGCCGGTCGGGGTCCGGGACGCGGCATACAGACGCTCCGCCTTGCCCCCCTGGATCGTCCCCAGGCGGCTGGGCAGGACGCGCAGGAAGAAAATGGGCATCACGAGGAACCAGAACAGATAACTGCCGAACGAGATCTCGAAACCGAGGCGACGCAATTTGGCGCACAACGACTCCAGGGCGTACCGACGGAAGTGGCCCACATACGCGTCCTCCACGGACCAGAGCCAGGGAAGCGCCGGCACGTAGAGATACAGGGACCCCCCCGGTCGCAGCAGCGCGTGAATCTTGCGCAGAAACAGTTCATCGTCGTCGAAGTGTTCCAACACATCGAACAGCCCCACCGCCGGCAGGGAGCCGGGATGAAACCCCGCGCTCTCCACAGTGGCGCAGATGACGGTGGGAACCCCCTGGAGACGGGCGTTGACCGCCCCGCTCAGAATGGGTTCCACCACGACCGCCTCGTAACCACGCTCCAGCATGTGCTTGACGATGGTGCCATTGCCACCCCCCAGATCGAACAGGGGACCGGATGGCGGAAAGCGTCCCATGATCTCCAGCAGCAGGTCGCAACGGTGCCGGAACCAATAGGAGTTGTCTTCCACGTGCGCCAACTCCTGGTGACGCGTCTCGGGATAGGAGATCTCTTCGAACGCCTGTTGGGTGCGCCAGATGCCTCCGGGATCCAACTGCAGTCCCGCCGCGAATTGTTCCAGATCGATCATCGTGTCAGTGCCATTCACCAGGTGGTGCTTCAGGTTGTTCGTTGGGGAGCGGCTCCCTGGCCGCCATGGTCGAAAACGCGTCCATTCCGTCCTGCGGTCCAGGGTCGGACAGCCTGAAGATCCTGACGTCCCCCTGGACAAAAACCGGTTGCAGCAGATCCGTGGCGCGGGGAAAAGGCCCCAGATGCACCACCCAGCGCACCTTGCGGTCATACAGGTATTTCGCCGCCCGGAGGAACAGGGCGTCGTCCGCCCGGCGCATGTACCAGGTCAAAGCCCCCTGTCGCCTTTCCCGGCCCGGTCCCTGATAGGACCACTGACGGTACTCCGGGCTCCCGCCCCCCCGGGTCGGAAAGGAAAAAAAGATCTGGTTGGCTCCATACCGGCCGAACCACTCCCGCAACCAGGTCCGGCTGGCGGCGCGGGTGCCGTCCCCGCCCCCGTCCCAATCCACGAACACCCCGCGCCGCGCCATGGCCTGCAACCCCATGATCCACCAGTTGTCCCGCCAGGCGAAGGCGAACAGCCCGTCGGTCTCTCCCGCCACCCGCCGCAGAAATTCGGCCGCCTCCCCCCGCCCCGGAGGCAAATGGGACAATGGCATCCGTTCGGGAAACCACTGTCTGCCGATCAGCAGACCTTGCAGACGTGGGGACTCCATGCCGGTCCAGACCATGATCCGCAGCAGTTGCGCCGGGGAGGCCCGGGGATGGGCCCGCACCCAGGGGGAGAGGGCGACCCCGGTCCAGATCAACGCCACCATCCCGGTCGCCACGCCCCACACCCGGCCTTCCCGCGGGGAACCCGCACCGGGGAGCCAGACCACGCTCGCCGCGCAACCGATCAGCAGGGCGCAAAACAGCCCCATGGAGCCGCCACCCAGCGCGGCGACGCAACCCACGGAAAAAAACCACAACATCCCTCGCCTGCCCGTCCCCGCGGTGTACCGATGCACGGCGACCAGCAACAACAGGAATTGCAACGGAACGAGCACCTCCAGTCCCTTGCCGGTCAGCAGCAGGAAAAAGGGCAGTTGGGTCCACTCCAGCAGACCCTGGGTCAACGCCACATAGGGCAGCGCCACCCAGCCCACGGCCCGCGCCGCCGACGCGAGCCGTTCCCCCAGATGGTCCCGGAGCAGATGGAGCAGCCAGGGGACCAGGAGCGTCCACAAGGCCAGGTGGAACCACTCCTGGAGGGACCAGGACGACACCAGAAAAAAGGGGGCGCGATAATGAACCAGCCGCATGATGTCGGAGGAGTGGCTCCAAAGAGTGATGGCCTCCCCTCCATCCAGCATGCGGACGAGATAATACACCGTCACCGGGGTCGCGGCCAGGGCGACCACACCCACCCGGCGCAACCGGGTCCACACCGTCCCTTCGTCCCACATCAGGAGCAGCAGAAAGCAGATCCCGCTGGGCAACACCGAGGCGACATGCACTCCGA
>JADGCR010000047.1 GCA_015228895.1 Magnetococcales bacterium | reverse complement strand
CCCGATCATGGCCGTTCTCCCCCGTCGATGCACTCATCCGGCTGATAATCCCGCCGCGCCACCCCCCCCAGAAGACGCCAGTACTCCATGGGAGAGAGGCCGGAACCGGGCCGCTTGACCCCCAGATTGGCGCTGGAGAAACGTTCTCCCTGCCCGATCGGCTCCAGGGCGACCAGACTCTTGCGGGCCACGAGACGATTCTTGCGCTCCGAAGCCATGGGAACCTTGACGCCATGCCCCATGGCCTGCTCCACGACGCGAATGGCCTCCACCATGGCGGTCAACTCCTCCGGCTCCAGGGAGGCCGGATGGTCCGGACCCGGCAGGGAGCGGTCCAGGGTGAAATGTTTCTCGATCACCACCGCCCCCCTGGCCGCGGCGGCGATGGGGACGACGATCCCCGTGGTGTGATCCGAATAGCCCACCGGCAGACCGAACGCCTGACGCATGGTATCCATGGCGCGCAGATTGACCTCCCCGAACGGCGCGGGATATTCGGTGGTGCAATGGAGCAGAGTCACCTGTCCGGCCAGCGCCGCCCGACCCTCCGACGAGGCGAAAGCGGCGGCGCAACCCGCCACCGACGGAGGCTCCCGGAGAGCCAGCAGTCCAAAGGCCAGCACCCCCAGGGCGGTCTCGATCTCACCCAGCGTGGCCAGGCCCGTGGAGAGGAGGATCCGTTTCCCGGTGGCCCCCACCTGCAACAGGAATGGCCCGTTGGTCAACTCGCCGGAAGGGATCTTGAGGGTCTCCAGACCCATCCCGTGGACCAGGAACGCCAGACTGGCGGCATCGAAGGGGGTGGAGAGAAAGGCGATGCCCCGCTGTCGGCAGTGGTCCGCGAGCATGAGGTGGCTGGCCTGATCCAGCTCCAGCCGTTCCAGCAGCGCGAGCTGGGACTCCTCCGGGTTGGTCAGGCTCTGTTGATACGCCGCCTTGGGGGCGTGACGGCTGACCAGATCCGCGGCGCGAAAGGTCTGGAATTTGACCGCGTTCGCCCCGGCCCCGGCCGCGGCGTCCACCAGACGCAGCGCCAGATCGAGCCGCCCGTTATGGTTGACCCCCGCCTCGGCGATGATGGTGATGGCTGCGCCCATGTTGCCCTCCATGTTCCTTTTGCAAAGCGAACGGATTGTGATGTCACGAAAGGCCGTTCCCCTCCCGGATCACATCCGGATGACCCGTATTGCGGGACAAAATGACCCAGATGCACACAAAGCGCGCGCCTTTTGCAAGAACGACACCGTATCCGTCATCGGATTGGACCCCTGCGCAACATCTTGCCAACACTCTTTGCCTCCATCATCCAACAGCACTGTCATTTCATGCGGTGTTTGACTCAAACGCCCCACTGACAGAGGAGCCAAACAGGTGCGGCCGACACACTCCATGGCGGGTGCAAAGCTGCGTGATGAGCTCCAGCTTGTCCATGACAAAGGGGGGAATCATGTTCCTCCAGCCGCTTCAAACGGTCATTGTTTTGGCCAGCAGTTGGCGTTTGCCCGGCAGGTTCCGCAAGATCTCCACCGCCCGTTGGGCCATGAAGCCATCCCCATAGAGGGTATGACCCGGTTGGATGGTCCGCCGATACCCCCCGTCAAACGCGGCGCGCCGGATGGCCTCGTCCAAAGGCGCGCGCTCCAGGGGGACGTTCTGCACGTTGCCGGCGTTCATCCGGTTCCGCTGCCGCTCGCCGATGTTGACCGCGGGCAGTCCCAGGAACGGAGCCTCGTGGAAGGCCAGAGAGGAGTTGCCCACCAGACACAGGGCGTGACGCAGCAACGAGGCGAACAACCCCCGCTCCAGATTGCGATAGATCGTGACTTGTGGATGGTGTCCATACGCGTCGATGGCCTGTTGGATCTCCCAATGGCCGGGATCGCTGTTGGGCGCCCCGACGAACAGATGCAGACCGGTGGCCAGACAGACCTCCAGACAGAGGCGCACCTGTTCCCCCCCCCGCCCCGACTGACCATCCAGAAGCGGGTGGTAGATCAGAACGAGAAACCCGCCCAAAGCCCCCGGACCCAGCCGCTGCGCCAGAAGCTCCCGGTGGGCCACCGGCCCGGTGCGCAAACGGTCCACCCCGCCGCTCCCCACCGGATGCACCCGCCAGGGTTCCTCTCCCAGGGCGCGCACCCGCGCGGCGTGGGTTTCGTTCATGGTCAGGTGGATGTGGCTCAGTTTGGTGGCCGCGTGGCGGATCGCCTCGTCCGGGTTGCCGTCCGCGGAGTCGATGCGATCCCCCCCCGCCAGATGGACCACGGGAATGCCCAGATAGAGACCCGCCACCCCACCCGCCAACGGCTCTTCCCGATCCCCCAGGGTGAGCAGCAGATCCGGCCGCTCCCGCGCCAGGGTCTGCGCCAGGGCGGCGATCAGCAGGCCGGTGGATTTGACCTTGCCCACCCGGGAACTGGAGTGGAGGAGATTCTCGATCCGCTCCACGATCGCAAACCCGTCGGCTTCGATCTGGCGGACCGACTCGTGATGCAGATTGCTCAAATGCGCGCCGCAGACGATGATCCCCAAGTCGAACTCCGGGTGATCCTGCAACGCGACCAGCAGGGGATAGAGCAGATCGTACTCGGAACGGATCCCGGTGAGGGCCAGCACCTTGACGCGCCCGCCCCGCTCCTGCAACAGTGTTGGCCCGCTCATGCCCGACCGTTCCCTCAGGAGGCGGGTCGGTGGGAACAGTGGGGATTCAGGCAGTTCACATACAGGGACAAGGCGTGTTCCTGAACGACGAAACCCCGCTCCCGGGCGATCTCCTGCTGTCGTTTCTCGATCACCGGATCGACGAACTCCTCCACCCGGCCACATTGGAGACAGACCAGATGATCGTGGTGTTCCCCCTGATTGAGCTCGTAGATGGCCTTGCCAGCCTCGAAATGGCTGCGGGACAACAACCCGGCGTGTTGAAACTGGGTCAGAACCCGATAGATGGTGGCCAGGCCGATCTCCTCACCATCAGAGAGCAAACGTTTATACACCTCCTCGGCGCTCATATGCTGGCCCACATCCGAGACGAACAGACGCAACACCTTCATGCGCGGAGCGGTCGCCTTGAGACCCGCATTTTTCAGATCCTGATTCATATCCATGGCGCGCTCCTTCAACACAATTATTTTTCCGACGAACCCACATTCTCCCATTCTCCCGACAAAAATGCAACCCCACAATTTTACAAGCAGAACAACGCTTGAACTGGAAGGCGGAGAGACTCTAGAATGACAGTCGGCAACCGGAAAAATCCGGTCGCCGCCCCGACCGTCCCACTGTTCTTGACACGCAAGGAACCGACACCCATGCTCAAGTCCATCGCCTCCCTTCTGATCGCCCTGGCCATTGTGCTCCTGGGCGCGACGGCCCGGGCCGACGTCCTGCTTCTGGCCCACGGCTATCTGGGCAGCGCGGCCTCCTGGGAACAAAGCGGGGTGGTCGCCGTGCTCAACGGCAGAGGGTGGGCGCGGGCGGGAATCCTGCGCACCGGACCCAACGGGGTGGAGGAGCTGCCCGGTCCGGGGGTCAAGGCGCGCAACAAGATCTACCTGGTGGAACTCCCCTCCCCCGCGCCCCTTCTGGTCCAGGCCGCCCATCTGACCCCCCTGTTGCAACGGCTGGCCACCCGCCATCCCAAAGAGCGGTTCATCCTGGCGGGGCACTCCGTGGGTGGCCTGGTGCTGCGACTGGCGTTGGTCCAGGGCAGGGTGCCCAACCCGGCGGCCCTGATCACCATCGCCGCGCCCCATCTGGGCACCCCGCGGGCGGAGCAGGCCCTGGACGCCACCAACGATTGGGGACCGGTGGAGATCCTCAAGGATTTCTTTGGCGGCGGCGGGTATCAAACCCTCAAATTCTCCCGTGGCCTCTACCTCGACATCGTGCGGCAGCATCCCGGTTCCCTGCTGTTCTGGCTCAACCACCAGCCCCATCCCCGGATTCCCTATTTCTCCGTGGTCCGGGGAACCCCCTTTGTGTTGTGGGGGGACATGCTGGTGCCAGGTCCCAGCCAGGACATGAACAACATCCCCCTCCTGCGGGGCCGCTCGACTCTGCACACCCTGGGCACGGGTCACGAGCTGGGCCTGCCGGACGGTTTCACCCTGGCGAACATCCTGCAAGGACTTTCCAAATGAGCGTCCACGACATCGCCCTCTGGCACCATGAACATCACTTCGGTCTGAACGTGGAGCAAACCGGGGAACGGCAGACCTATCGGGTCATCGCCCTGACCCTGATCACCATGGTGGTGGAGCTGGTGGCCGGCCACATCACCGGCTCCATGGCCCTGACCGCCGACGGCTGGCACATGGGAACCCATGCCGCCGCCCTGGGACTGGCCGCCTTCGCCTACGGCTTCGCCAGACGCAACGCCCACAACCCCCGTTTCACCTTCGGGGCGGGCAAGGTGGGACCACTGGGGGGATTCGCCAGCGCCGTGGCCCTGGCCATCGTGGCCCTGCTGATGGCGGTCGAATCCCTGCAACGCCTGATCACCCCGGTGCCGGTGGAGTTCAAGACCGCGCTGCTGGTGGCGGTGGCGGGACTGGTGGTCAATCTCCTCAGCGCCAAACTGCTCGGCAGCGCCCATCATCATCACGCCCATCATCAGGATCACGACGACGACCATGAGCACCACCACGAGGAACACGCCCACCATCAGGACCACAACCTGGAAGGGGCCTATCTGCACGTCCTCGCGGACGCCCTGACCTCGATTGCGGCCATTGTCGCCCTGACCTGCGGCATCTCCCTGGGTTGGGTGTGGATGGACCCGGCGATGGGCGTCGTCGGCTCTCTGGTGATCGGTTTCTGGGCCATGGGACTGATCCGGGAGAGCGGCAAGACCCTGCTGGACGCGGAGGACAACCTCCCTTTGCAAACCAGGGTCAGGCACTGTCTCCAGGCCCAGGACGACTGCGAAATCGTCGATCTGCACCTCTGGCGGGTGGGTCCGGCCAGTCACGCCTGCATCCTGTCGCTCGTCGCCCACCAGCCCCGCGACGCGGAGCACTACAAGTCCCTGCTGCATGACATTCCGGGGCTGGAGCATGTCACCGTGGAGGTCAATCACTGTCGCTCCTGCTCCTGACACACCCAAACTCAAACGAAGATTGACCGCGCCTCGATACCAGGGAAACAACGCATCATCATGCATTATTTGGCCATCATTCCGGTCCGCTGCGGCGCCAAAGGCACGCCCGGCAAATTCCTGCAGGATCTGGCGGGCAAGCCCTTGCTCGTCTGGTCCATCGAGCACGCCCTGGCCTGTCCCGCCGTGACGCGCACCGTGGTGGCCACGGACAGCGAGGAGGTGGCCCTGATCGCCCGTCAGGCCGGGGCGGAGGTGCCCTGTCTGTTGCCGGTCTCCCTGGCCAAGGAGCACTCCCCGCCGGAACCCGCCCTGCTGCATCTGTTGGATGAGTTGGGGAAAAAGGAGGAGTTTCATCCCCACGCCGTGATTCTCCTCAACCCGGTCACCCCGTTGCGCCTCCCCGGTCGTCTGACCGCGGCCATCTGGCAGTTCGAGGCGGATGGGGCGGACGCCCTGGTGAGCGTCTGTCCCATGCACTCTTTTTTCTGGAAAAACCCCAAAGACCCGCAGGCCAACTACGATTACCGCAACCGCCCCCGTTTCCAGGAGATCCCGGAGGAGGAGCGGCTGTATCGGGAGAACGGTTCCATCACCATCACCGGCACCACGCTGCTGCAAGGCAGAAAGGTGTTGCTGGACGGCAAGATCTCCCTGTTCATGATGGACGAAAAGGAGAGCCAGGAACTCGACGCGCCCACCTTGCCCAAAATGGCCCAGGAGTGGAGTGTGGAAAAGACGGGCGCGGAACCCCCACCCCGCCGGAATCCCCTGGAGTGGATGGACGCGGTGGTGTTCGATTTTGACGGGGTATTGACCGACAACCGGGTCCTGGTGCGCCAGGATGGCATGGAATCGGTGGTGTGCAGCCGTGGGGACGGCATGGGTTTCGGCCTGTTGCGCAAGGCCGGGATTCCGGCCTTCATCATGTCCACGGAGACCAATCCGGTGGTGAGCGCCCGGGCCGGCAAGCTGAAACTGCCGGTTCTCCAGGCCGTGGAGGACAAGGGTGCCGCCTTGCAGGCTCTGTGTCGGGAGCATGGTTTCTCCCTGGAGCGGATTCTGTTCGTGGGCAACGACGTCAACGATCTGCCCGCCATGCGGCTGGCGGGTTATCCCATCGCGGTGGGGGATGCCGTGCCAGTGGTCAAAAAAGCCGCGTGGCGGGTCTTGAAGACCGTCGGTGGCGCGGGGATCGTGCGGGAACTGCTGGAAAGTGTCCTGGGCATTCCCGACAGTTGAGCAACCCTGCCATTCCGCCTGTCTGGTCCCACTTCAATTCAAGCCTCAGGAGAACCGACCCCATGCCCAATCGACCCGCCACGGTGGCCACAGCCCGCGTCACCGCCCTGCTGCAACGCTCCATCGACCTGAAACAGCAGGTGCTCACCACCGAAATTCCGGCCCTGACCGCGCAGATGGCCATTCGTTGCGCCGACTCCATCGCGGCGGGAGGAAAAATCCTGATGTGCGGCAACGGCGGCTCGGCCGCGGACGCCCAGCATCTGGCCGCGGAGCTGCTGGTGCGGCTGCGTCCGGAGGTCAACCGGCAGGGGGTTCCGGCGCTGGCGCTGGCGTTGGACACCTCCTCCATGACCGCCTGCGGCAACGACTACAGCTACGAGGTGTTCTACGCCCGCATGACCCGGGCCTTGGGCCGCCCGGGAGATGTGCTGCTGGGCATCACCACCTCCGGCAACTCGCCGAACGTCATCGAGGCGATGAAAACCGCGCGGGGGATGGGGATCGTCACCATGGGCCTGCTGGGAGGCCAGGGAGGTCAGGCCCTGCCGTGGTGCGATCTGGCCATCGTGGTCCCCTCCAAAGAGACCGGACGCATCCAGGAGGTCCACATCACCGTGGGCCACGCCCTCATGGAAGCCATCGAGGACCTTCTGCTGGACCGGGGCGCACTCACCCGCCTGTGACCGCCGGGAGACCCGCCGGGCTCACCCGACCGCCGCCCTGGCCTTGAGCACTCCCAGCACTCCGACAGCCACCAAAGGCCCATACAACAGATTGAGGTTCAAAGGCACCAGCAGAACATTCAACGGAAAGGGCAACAGCTGGATGATCGCGGCGGCCAGGGCGTTGAAGGCATCGAAAACCTGCGCGAGACCACAGAGGTTCGTGGGCGCGGACACCAGTTGCATCCAGCGCTCCCACCAGGCCGCCTCCAGCGTCAGCCGTTCCGACAGGATCAGCAGCAGGGAGTGGCCCAGGCCGATCACCAGGGAAAAATGGTAATAAAAACGACGCCGCGCATGGAGGTCCGCCAATTTTTCCCGCCATGTCAGACTGATCGCGAACACCAGCGCCAGATAGAAAAACAGACCCGCCCGGGAACAGGCCAGCAGATATCCATAACCGGCGATCAGGAGGATCTGATACCAGACGTAAACCCGGTCTCTTTTGCTGACGCCATCGGCGGCGATACCAAAATAGGGTTTGTCGTGCAACCGTCGCCCCGTCAGAAGATCGTGAATCGCATAATGGGCGAGTCCGACAACGAACAGAAAAAACGCCGACGGACTCCAGGCGGGGATGATGAAACAGAGCGCCAGGCCAAGAAAGATCATGCGCGGAAAATGAAATAAACCGCACCCATCAGACACAACCCCGCCCAGAGAAAATCCAGCTTCAGCGGTTGCCCCATGTAGAAAACGGCAAAGGGAATGAACACCACCAGGGTGATGGTCTCCTGAAGGATCTTGAGCTGGGGCAGGGTCATCACCGTGAAACCGATCCGGTTGGCGGGCACCTGCAACAGATATTCGAACAGGGCGATGCCCCAGCTCACCAGAGCCGCCACATACCAGGCCCGCTCATTGAGATTCCTGAGATGGGCATACCAGGCGAAGGTCATGAACACGTTGGAACAGACCAACAACACAATCGTCGAAACCGTGGGCTGGATCATTCACGACTCCTTTTTGTCCTGCCGCGTCCAGCGGCCTTCCGGGGAGTGCGCCCAATACTCCATCGCACACCCCTGTTGCTGATAACGCCGATAACGGTCCCGGGCCAAGGCCACCTCCTGTTTGCCGACGAAATCCACCACCAGGTCGAAACGGGCCGGATCGGCCACCAGTCGCGGGGAGACCAACACCAGAATCGTCGCCCCGTTGCGGTCGTCGGGTTCCAAGGACAGCAACAGGGGTTGCCGATCCGGATCCGGACCGTTCCAGGGACCGTGGGCCAGAAAACGGTCCGCTGGCTGACGCCACAACAGCTCATCCAGCCGCTGCACCTGGAGCGCGTCCTGCGCCAGCAGACAGGCCCGGCTCCCCCGCTCCAGGATCTTGACCAGAATGCCCAGCAGGGCCACCTCCGACGAGGAGGCGGCCAACTGATAGAAACGCACGACGGGCATCCCCTCCTTGACCCGCGCCATGACCTACAGCCGCTCTTTGGCCACATAACGACAGAGCAGACGCACCCCCACCCCCACCGCTCCCTTGGGAACATGGGGCTTGTTGCCGGACATGTCGAAGGCGGTGCCGGCGATGTCCACATGGGCCCAGGCCCGCTCGTCATCCACGAACCGGGAGAGAAAACAGGCGGCGGTGATGGCACCGGCCTCCCGGCCACCCACATTCTTGATGTCGGCGAACACCGATTTGATCTGCTCCTGATACTCATGATACAACGGCAGCGGCCACAACCGTTCCCCCGCGGCCTCACCCGCCTTCTTGAGGCGTTGCAGCAGGTCGTCGCTGTTGCCCAGCACACCGCTGACGTGGGAACCCAGGGCGATCACGCAGGCCCCGGTGAGGGTGGCCAGATCGATGATCACATCCGGATCGAAGGAGGCGGCGTGATGCAAGGCGTCCGCCAGGATCAGGCGTCCCTCGGCATCGGTGTTGACCACCTCCACCATCACCCCACTGGCGGTCTTGATCACATCCCCGGGCCGCTGGGCCGAACCCGACGGGAGATTCTCCGCCGCCGGCACCAACCCCACCACATTCACCGGCAACTTCATCTCGGCGATGGCGTGCATGAAACCGAACACCGCCGCACCGCCGCACATGTCGTATTTCATCTCCTCCAACTTGTCCGAGGGCTTCAGGGAGATGCCCCCGGCATCGAAAGTGATCGCCTTGCCCACCACCGCCAGGGTGGGGCGATCCCCCCCCTTGCGGTACTCCATGACAATCAGACAGGGGGGGTTGACGCTCCCCTGCCCCACCGCCAGAATGCCGTTCATCCCCTTCTGCACCAGGGAGCTGCCGGAGTGGACCGTGGTCTTGACGGGCAACCGTTCCGCCATCTCCCTGGCCTTCCTGGCCAGGATGTCCGGGGTCATGAGATTGCCGGGAGTGTTGGCCAGATCACGGGCCAGAATCACCCCGGTGACGATCTTCTCCACCTTGTCGAACAGCTTCCGACACCGCTCCGCCCGCTCCTCCCGGATGCCGAAGAGCAGTTTCTCCATCATGTGCCGGTGATTCTCTTTCTTGTTGCCGCTTTGCAGCGTGTCGTAACGGTAGCGTCCCAGCCAGGCGCCCTCGGCCATGGACTCCAGAATCTGCCAGTGCTTGAAGCCGTGATGCTTGTCCAAGGCGAGCAGACAGACCGCCGCGTCCACGCCGCTCTTTTCGCACGCCTTCACCAGAGTCGCCCCCAGCGCGCGGAAACTCTCCAGCGTGAGGGATTTCTCCTTGCCCAAACCCAACAGCAGCAACCGCGCCACTTTCAATCCGCTGGCCAGAGGGGTGGGCAGAAACAGCGTCTCCCCGCTGTCCCCCCGCATCCAGCCCGCCTTCAGAACCCGCTGCACCTCCTGCTCCACGATCACCCCGCACAAGGCGAGGGCGGGTTGGGGTTCCCCCCCCTGATAAACGCCAATCACCAGCGCATCCGCCTGCCAGGTGGGGACCGGACCCGTGGCCACGTCAATTTTCAAAGGCTTCTCCGACATCGTTACCCATTCCTTGTTGGATGTAAAAAACAATAACCACGAGACAAACCGAAAAAAAAGATGATACCCTATTGCCCCATGAAACGTCTCGCCCGCTATCTTTTCATCGACTGCGCCCAGACCTCCCTGCTGGCCCTGGGAACCCTGACCGGTCTGGTGATGCTCCCCCAGGTGCTGCTCCTCGTGGATCTATGGGTCAACAAGGGGGCGTCCATCCACGTCCTGCAACAACTGATCCTGCTGGCCATCCCCCAGTTCATGGTGGGCACCCTGCCCATGGCCCTCCTGAGCGGCATCCTGCTGGCCATGGGACGCATGGCTCAGGATAACGAACTGATCATCATCAAGGCCAGCGGGATCAGCATCGTGCAACTCACCCGTCCCATCGGCCTGTTGATCGTCATTTTCACCATAATCTCCCTGCTGCTCAACTGGATTTGGGTGCCACAGGCGTTTTATGAGTTTTCATTACTTAAAAGCTCACTTCTTTCGTCCAATACCGCTTTGGCGGTACAACCCAAGACTTTCAACCGGGACATACCCGGCATGACGATCTACATCGACCACCAGGACCCCAAAACCGGCACCCTGGAAGGGATTCTGATCCATGACCAGCGCAACCCCGCCGAGGCGGTCACCATCACCGCCCAGCGCGCCCATCCCCACACCGGGGCGGACAACAAGGCCGCCCTCTTCCTGGAAGAGGGAAGCCGCCACTGGGTCACGGCCGGGGGACATTACCGCCACATGCAGTTCGCCACCTTCGACCTGGGACTGGAGTTGGTGCTGGGCCTGATTCCCCTCCACAAAAAAGAGGGGCTGGACGAAATGGGACCCGGGGAACTCTACCACATCATCCACCATGGTCCACCGGAACAAAATCATCCGGCGCGCATGGAGTGGCACCGTCGCCTGGCGTTTCCGGCGGCCACCCTGATCATGGGGATGCTGGCCATCCCCCTGGGCATGCAACAGTCCCACCGCTCCTCGAAGGGATACGGCTTCATCGCCGCCCTGTTGATCCTGA
Organism: Magnetococcales bacterium; assembly: GCA_015228895.1. The sequence goes on along the minus strand of JADGCR010000047.1, from coordinate 1,424 downwards.
TCCTCCATTTCCTGCTGCTGGCCTCCGGGGAGGCTTTGGCCGGCAAGGGGGCGCTCTCGCCGTTGGCGGGTTTCTGGATTCCCAATCTTTGCATGGCCCTGTTGACCGTGCACGTCTATTTTCTCACGATGCGCGGACGCTCCATCATGGGAAGCTGGTGGCTGACCCAGGCGCTCACCTGGTTTCCCCAACGGCTGCTGCGCCCCCCCCCAACCCAGGGAGATCCGTGATACCGTGCCGATTCTGTTTCACTACCTGATGAAACTCTTTCTGCTGGGTTTCCTGAAGATCGTCACCATCTTTATCGGCCTGTTCCTGCTCATCGACGGCATCGAGAACATCCGCCGTTTCTCCCAGAAGCCTTATTTCAACATCACGGACCTCTTTCTGCTGATCGTCAGCCGCATACCCAATTTTCTCGGCATGCTGACCCCCTCCATGGTCCTGTTGACCACCCTGGTGGTGATCTCCCGCCTCACCCGGCAACATGAAATCACCATCATGCGGGCCAGCGGACTCTCCCACAACCAGATTCTGATCCCCTTCCTGCTGGGGGGTCTGCTCATCGCGGGGGGGCATATCCTGTTGCTGGACCAGATCGCGCCCCACACCATCAGCATCGCCCAGAAGCTGGAAGACCGCATCACCGACCGTCACATCGCCCCGGCCACGGAAACCGGGGATCTGTGGGTGCGCAGCGGCCAGCAGATCATCCACGCCAGGCGGGCCGACTCCCTGACCGCCACCCTCCACGGGGTGATGATCTTCACCTTTGACGACCAGCACCACATGACCGCCCGTCTGGAAGCCAAATCGGCGCACCTGAACGAAGGATGCTGGCAACTGATGGAGGGGGTGGACTATCAGTTCCTGCCCCTGCCCAGGATCACCCCGTTCCGGCAACGGGGCTGGGATGTGGTTCTCGACCCGGAACGGCTGACCGGGACCACCCCGGTGCCCCAGCAGCTCTCCCTGCGGGAGCTGTGGACCCTCGGGGCGTTGCTGGAACAGTCCGGTCAGGACGCCACGCGCCACCGGGTCATCTTCCACCGCAAGCTGGCGGCCCCCTTCACCTCTCTGGCCGCCATCCTGCTGGCCTTTCCCTTCGCCCTGCGACTGCCCCGCTCCGGAGGGACCCTGCGCTCGATCCTGTTCGGGCTGCTGCTGGGCTTCGCCATGTTCGTCATCGGCGACCTGGCCACGGCCCTGGGTCTGGGAGGTCGTCTCCCCCCCATCCTGGCGGCCTGGGCGCCGCTGGTCTTCTTCACCGGCATCGCGGGTTATCTGCTGCTCCATCAAGCCACTCCTGGCAGACGTAAATGACCCTGTTGGCGCAGGAACGAGAATCCGCTAATTCTCCCCCCCCCCCCTCCCGACAAACCCTTCCCCAACACACAACCCCACAGGTCAACACAACCTCCCCC
>JADGCR010000479.1 GCA_015228895.1 Magnetococcales bacterium | reverse complement strand
GCACTTGCAACGACAGGCGCTTGCGCCGCACGGAACGGACCAGCCGGTAGGGGATCTCCTGATCGTCGATGCGCACCTGGCCGCCTGCCGGGTTGCTCTTGGGCGGAATGGGCACGGCGTTTGCTCCTGCTGTTGCTCCTGCTGTTGCACGGCTGGCAAGGGGACTCGCACGGGGTTTGTTGGCAGGGATAGCCTCAAACCAAAGTCGGGACGCAAACCGGCATCAGGTCAATTTCTGATGAACCTGCGCATACTTGCGCGGCTTGATCGGTACGGGTTTGAGTTTCCTGGCCGCAGCGCCCTTGAAGAGTCCCTCCTTGCACCACCCCGTCAGGCAGACGAAGCTGGGGTTGCTTTTGATTTGCCGATAGGCAGAGTGGATGTCGGGGTTGGCGTCCACAATCTGGAGGATCTCTTTGACCATCTCCCCGAAACGGTTGTGCTCGTCCGCGCTGATGAATACCGGCTGGCCTTTGGCAACTCTCGTGATGAAATCGATGGCGCGCTGCAATCCCTCCACCCGATCGTTCAAGGAATTGATGAAATCGAGATTGTTGTGGCGACCGAAACGGTTCGGAGTCAGGACGTGGATATTGCCCATGATCTCCTGCATTTCATCGTTGCACATCTCGATGAGAATTTTACAGGATTTGGACCATGCGCGGCACTCTTCGGTTTGCGCGGCAATCATACCGTGCTCTTGTTTTTCATGCGAACCCATCGTCAACCCCCCCTGATTTGTTGCGATCAATAAAAATATATTATTGATTATGGTTAAAATTTTATTTTTATCGTGTTGCGAACGGCACGCATTCAGGCGCTTCCATCATGACAGATCTGTCATCATGACCGGATCCTGCGGGTCGATGAATTCTTAATCCTATACAGGATATTCATAAACGAGCAGCGATTCAATCTATATTTAAATATATATGAAATCGATTCGCTTCAGCAGCCCGTTGAAAACATCTCGCGGAGGGTCAGATGCGCGGCGGCAGGCACGAGCGACGAAAAGCCCCCTTTTGCGGCGGGACGGGAAGGGGCTATAGTAGCGGTTCGGCCCCGGTGGGGCGGCGAAACGGCAGCAAGGAGAGACGATCATGAGAACGGAGACGGGCTATTTTGGCGCATTCGGCGGGGCCTTCATTCCGGAGATCCTCCATGAGACCTTCCGCCGTCTGACCGCAGCGTTCGAGGAGGCGCGCCGCGATCCCGCCTTCTGGGCGGAATACCTGCGCCTGATGGAGAACTATTCGGGTCGTCCCACCCCGCTCACTTTTGCCGAGAACCTTTCGCATCACTTCGGACGCCGCATCTACATCAAGCGGGAGGATCTCAACCAGACCGGGGCCCACAAGGCCAACAACGTCATGGGCCAGGGACTGCTCATGAAGCGCATGGGCAAGCGGCGCTGCATCGCCGAGACCGGGGCCGGTCAGCACGGCATGGCCTGCGCCACCATGGCCGCCCGCATGGGGTTCGAGTGCGTCATCTACATGGGGGCCGAGGACGTGGAACGGCAGCGGGCCAACGTCTTCTGGATGGAACGGCTCGGCGCCAGGGTGGTGCCGGTCACCTCCGGCTCCCGCACCCTCAAGGACGCGGTCAACGAGGCGATGCGGGACTGGGTGGGCAGCATGGACGACACCCATTACGTCCTCGGCACCGCCTGCGGAGCCCATCCTTTTCCGGCCATGGTCTCCTGGTTCCAGTCGGTCATCGGCCTGGAGGCCAGAGAGCAGATCCTCAAGGCGGAAGGCCGTCTGCCCACCCATGTCTATGCCTGCGTCGGCGGCGGTTCCAACGCCATGGGGATCTTCCAGGGCTTCCTCGATGATCCGGAGGTGATCCTGGTGGGGGTGGAGGCGGCGGGCGCCGGGCTGGAGAGCGGTCGTCACGCCGCCCGTCTGGCCTCCGGGGATGCCACCGTGGGGGTGGCCCAGGGCTACAAGACCTATTTTCTCCAGGATGGCGACGGCCAGATGCGCGACACCCATTCGGTGGCCGCCGGGCTCGATTATGTGGGGGTCTCCCCCATTCTGGCCCACCTGAGCCAGAGCGGGCGGGTCCGTTTTGCCGCCGCTGACGACGCCGAGGTGGTCCATGCCCTGCAATTTTTGATGCGCCAGGAGGGAATTATCGCCGCCCTGGAGTCCAGCCATGCCGTGGCCTGCGCCCTGCGGGAGTT
>JADGCR010000478.1 GCA_015228895.1 Magnetococcales bacterium | reverse complement strand
TGGTGGACGGACCTGGCGGCCACGCGGGGTCTGGACGAGCTGGACGCGGGGTTCGAGCAGGCCCGGATCGGGGCCGAGGCGTTCGAGGCCAGTCTGCCCCGCTTTCTGGCGCTGGTGCAACAGAGCGGCAACCGGGAGTGGCAGGAAAAAACCGCCCGTCTCGCGGAGTGGTTCGCGGCATTTTACGCCAAGGGCCAGGCTCTCGCGCTGGCCTACAGCCAGGGGGGCGCCACCCTGGGCAACCCGTTGATGCGGGAGTTCGACGCCATGGCCACCAACCTGGAGCACCATCTGCTGCCCTTCATCACCCCGGCCATGGAGGATCTGCAAGCCGGAGAGTACCAGTTGGATCTGGTGCTGCACACCCTGCAGGAGGTGCGCAAGGTTCTCGCCTTCCTGTTCTTCCTCACTCTTGTCGCCACCGCCATCCTGCTTGCATGGCTTGTTTTTTGCATGTCAAACGTCAAGCAGCGTGGATGACGCATCCGCAGGCGACCTGAAGCATCGCCTTGCAATTCGCAGACAGGAATGGTGAAAATGTATCTGAATTACTTTGGATTGCACTCTCCCCCCTTCTCCCTGACCCCGGACACCAAACAATTTTTTGATGGTGCCGGACGCGGTGCCGTTCTGGAGTCTCTGAGCGGCGCCATCCGCTCCGGCGAGGGATTCGTCAAGGTGATCGGGGAGACGGGCAGTGGCAAGACCATGCTGTGCCGCATGCTGTGTCAACGGCTGCCCGACAACGTGCAAACCGCACTGCTGCTCAATCCCAACCTGCCTCCCTGGGATCTGCTCGCGGCCATCATGAAGGAATTCCGCCTCCCCAGGGTGCCCGGACGGGAGCAGGTGCGGGAACAGCAGGCCCTGTTGAACCATCTGCTGCAACTGAAGCAGGACGGACGCCAGGCCCTGCTGATCATCGAGGAGGCCCACTGCATGCCCGTGGCCACCCTGGAGGCGTTGCGCCTGCTGGGCAACCTGGAAACCGGACGCGCCAAGCTGTTGCAGATCCTCTTCTTCGGGCAGTCCCCGCTGGACAACACCCTGCGCCTGCCCACCCTCGCCCCCTTGCGCGACCGGATCACCACCAGCCTCGGCCTGCCCCACCTGTCGTTGGCCGATACCGAACGATACCTGCAACAGCGTCTTGAGGCCGTCGGCTATCGTGGCGTCAAACTGTTCTCCTTCCTCGCGACCCGCACCCTTCATCGGGCGGCGCGGGGCGGCATGCGCCGGATCAACCTGCTGGCCTACAAGGCCCTTCAGGCCGCCTGCACGGAAAACGCCTACAAGATCACCAATCGCCACATCCACCTGGCGCTGGAGGAGACCACGGTCACGTCGGGAGTCACCTGCTGGCACCGTCCGGCCATGGTGGCCGGGAGCGTGGCGGCCCTGCTGGCGGGTGGTCTCACCCTGCACTCCTGGGCGACCAATTTCTCCACCGGGATGGCCGACCATCCCCCGCAACCCTCCCGCAACGCCACACTGGAGACCAAAGCCACCCTCCTCCGGGAGACCCCGGAAACCCCGGTCCCGGAGACCCCTCCCCAACCGCAATCCACCGGCGAAGCGGACCAGGCCCGAGCGCCCGCCCCCCTCTCCGCGCCGGTTCCCCAGCCCGTTCTCAAGCCCGACGACCCGTTGCGGGAGACCATTCTCGCGGCCCATCACTGGCTGAACACCGGGGATGACGCCCATTTCACCATTCAGACGGTTCTTTTGAAGGAGGATGGGGGCGTCCCGCTGCTGGAGCGCCAACTGACCGCCATGAAGCCGCCACTGGAGACGATCCAACTGAAAATCTTCCGGCTCCACAATGGCAGCCTGCTGATCTACATGAATGAATTCAACACCATGCAAGAGGCCATGGAGGCCATGAACCGCCTGCCCGGCACCCTGAAGGCCAGTCAGCCCCGGATAAGAACCCTGGAACGCGTCAAATCGACCATCCGGAAACTGGCTCTGGCGACCGGATGAAGACCGTGCGCGCCCCCCTCCCCGGCACCCGGAAAACCCGGCTCCACGGGCTGATGTCCGTCTGCGCGCTGCTGGTGGCCACCGGCATCGGCATGGGTTGCGCCAAAACGCCTCCCCCCGCCGACCCCGCTCTCTCCGGCAAGGAGACGGAGGAAAAAAGGCTCGCGGAGCGCGATTCCATACCCGGCACCGTCAAGGTATCCCCTTT
>JADGCR010000477.1 GCA_015228895.1 Magnetococcales bacterium | reverse complement strand
CGGATACATCGACATGGGCATGGATTGAAAGGGGGAGTGATCGAGATGAACGAAGCAGAGTTGCTGCAATCCCTGGATTCTGCCATCGCCGAAGCCCGGGCCTGGGCGCGCATCGGCTGGTCGATGACGTTTGGCCGGAGCCATGTGCCGGTGACCACCCTGAGTGAGGCGCAGGCTCAGTCAGAGCGGTTCGTCCACCGGCAGGAGGCGCTGGCCTACTGGCGCAGCGTCGCCGAGGCCGGCGAGGAGACCGCTCTGAAAGGGGAGCAGGCCAAGGCGGCCATCGGGCGCCGGGACTATCGGTTTGCGGAGGGGGCGGTTTATTTCGCCTTGTTTGTGGAGAAGCGTCTCAACAAGCCATCTTCCACATGGGAGCCGGTGCTGGCAGGGGTCAAATCCCTGATCCATTGAGGAGAAGGGGGTTTAAAGAGCGTGTTGAAAAAGTCCATCCATGGCCTTTTTCAACGAGAAAGGACAAAATGGGATTTTGCCTTTTCTCACGGGCCATCCGTGACCCGTACAAGCTGTTTTTCAACAGGTTGTTAAAGCCGGGAAGTCGTCGGGAGGAACCTCTCCGGATGGCTCCCGGCTTCTTTTTTGGAGGACTGGATTCGTGGTCTGATGTTGCCATAAATCCTTAAGTTGTCGTCAATTATCTTCTGCAACCTCTTGTTCCGATTCCATTGCAATCGTAAATGAAATATATTGTCGAACAGGCGCCGCCCGCGCCGGGGAGGTGACCTCCCCGGACCCGTAATGGTTTGCGTCGGAGATGATCATTATTGCATTCTTGATCTGGAATTGGAATTGGCTGATGCAATGACCCGCAACCGTCGGACTTGGTGTTACCGATTGGGTCCGAGATGCTCTTTGCCGCACTGGGGACAGCGCCAGGTGCGTCCGCCCCCTTGCCACAGATCGGTGTTGCGGCTTAAGCAATCGGTGCAGAGGGCGAAGCCGCAGGGACAGCTCCAGCTGAAACCCGGATCGGCATGACAGGCGACGCAGGGCGGGAAGGTTTTTCCCCGCCTGCGTTTTGCGCCGGTGGAGTCGTCAGCCCGGGGCATTGTGGTGGGTCACTCGGCGCAATAGTAGCGGGATGAGAGCGTGGAGGTGGTGCGCTCCAACCCTGGTGATGCGGGACTCCATGGTCTGGATCTCCTCCTGCAAAGCGCGATGGTGTCGAGAATGAAGGCCTGTATCTTCTGGCCATGTCCGGTGCTGACCACTCCCCCAAGGCGGCATCTCGAAATCCTCAAGGGCCTTGGCGTGAACGAGCACCCCACACCACCCATCCGGTACCTGAGACATCTTACGCCACCTGCTCTTCTTCGGTATAGGCTTTTTCCTGCATTTCCCTGACCGACCGGCAGGAGGTTGCGGCGTGATGTCCGCCAGGAGGAAACCATGCAGCGAGATGATGTGGTGCAACGACTTGCTCAGCAGAAGGAGCGCCTGCGGCGTGAATTGGCGTGACCCGTCTGGCCCTGTTCGGCTCCACGGTTCGCGATGCCGCACGGGCCGACAGCGATGTGGATTTGCTGGTGAGCTTCGATGGTCCGGCCACATCGGCCCGCTACTTCGGCGTCCTGTTCTTCCTGGAGGATTTGCTGGGATGCCCTGTGGACTTGGTGACGGACAAGGCGCTGCGACCGGAGTTGCGGCCTTACGTCGAACTGGAGGCCGTCCATGTCTGACCCAGTGCCCGGACGGGAATGGCGCTTCTTCCTGGCAGACATGATCGCCCATCAGCGTCATGCGCAGGCGGACCACGAGCGCGATCAGGCCGACCGCAGCCGTGATCTCTCCTGGCCGGAGATTCCGACCTTTCTGGTGAAGCACACCGATTTGCTTGATGAGGCGGATGCGGTTGAACTCCTGCATCGGTTGGGCATCACGTTCGGGCCACCCCCGGCATGCATGTGGCCAATCGATGCGCCGGACAGACCGGAAGGGGATTTTTTCATCCTCCCTGGAGAGACCAATGAATTCGGCAACCAGCATCTTCAGATTGAGCGCAGAATGGTGTCCGGGAATCCCACATTGCCCGGTCCGCTCCTGGTGGGATAGGGTTTCAGGGGGTGGCAGATCATCCCCAATCATCCCCAATCATCCCCAATCATCCCCAAGCAAAATGCAAAGGAACCCATGGAGGAACCCGAAATCGTCAGAAACGAAAAAGCCACCCTTG
>JADGCR010000476.1 GCA_015228895.1 Magnetococcales bacterium | reverse complement strand
ATCGGAAATGAAACCGATTGTCGAACAGGCGCCGCCTGCGGCGACCAATGGGCGCGCAGCGCGGATTGCTGGCGCAATCCGCTTCTTGAAAAGCGCGTCAACATCAACGTCAAATGCGCGGGACGCTGCCCGCGCCGGGGAGGTTGCCCCCCTGGATCCGTAATGGTTTGCGTCGAAGATGATAATTATTGCATTCCTGACCTGGAATTGGAATAAAGATACCGGGGTGGGGATTACGGTGGGAATGGGGCTTCCGGAGGCGGTTAGGGGGCCTTGCGGGAGTTCTGACGCATGCACGCATCCGCGCAAGCGCGACCGATGGACATTGCCAGAGGGACGCTGCTGCCACAGGCCGGAGCCAAATCGCACGGAAACGGGTATGGGAATTACTCGTTATCCTGGTAGATCATGGTGTTGAAGCCGCCGATGCGCCACTGCATCAGGGAACGGGCTGCGTCGGCGCGGGAGGGGAAAGGACCGACGCGCACCCGATAGGCGTTGCCGTCCTTGCTCTTGACCATGCGGGCCGGGACGCCGCGCTTTTGCAGTTCGCTCACCATGGTGGTGGCGTTCTGGGCATTGGTGAAGACCGCCAGTTGCGCCATGTAGGAGCCCTTGGTCGTGGCGCCCTTCTCGGGGGGCGGGGCCGGGGGCGGATGGCGATCCTGGGCCAGGGATGCGGTGGACGCTGCGTTTTTGGAGCCTCCCTTGGCCGCGTTTTCCGCGTTCTCCTCCTGCGGCACCACCACCTTGCGCTTCGGCAGCTCCCGGTAGAAGGTCATGTCCACATCCGGCAGCCGGGGTTTGGGCGCCAGCTCCTTGGGGGGGGAGGGAAGGCCGGATTCGGCGCTCTCGGCGGACTGCTGGGGTGTCGGGGCGGTCTCCGGATTGGCGCCGCTGCCCTCCTGACCCTTTTGGGCGTCGGCGCCCTTGGCGTTCTTGCCGGACTCTTTGCCTTTGCCCTCCTCCCCGGGCTTTTCCTCTTTGGCCTTGGCGCTCTCCTTGCTCTTGCCCGCAGGCGTGGCAGGAGACACCGGAATGGCGATGAAATTCTTGTCCGGCTGGAAGGAGGTGGACTCCCTGGAAAACTCCGGCGCGGCGCCTTCATGCCGCAGATGGTCGGAATGGAGGTTTCCGGTCTGGCCCTTGGACACTCCGAAAGCGGTGGACTCCATGACATTCCGCGCGCTTCCCGACTCCATCTCCTTGTCGATGGCACCAGGAACCGGGGCCGCCGGGGAGGAGCCGACCGTCAGCGGCTTTTCCTGGTTCGGCGTGCTCTCCGGCGCGCGGGGATGTTTGGGGGAGGGGGAGGAAAAAATGAAATAAAGAGTCATCACCCCCAGCAATCCCAACAGGATGGGGCGTCCTCGTTTCGGATTCCGCCGACGGCGGAACTGACTGGAAGTGGGATAACGTGGGGTCACATCGATTCCGGCGCGGTCACACCCAACAAAGCCAACCCGTTTTTGATCACCTGTCCCACCGCGAGACAGAGCCGCAAACGGGCACCACGCAAGCCCGGATCCTCATCCAGGATGCGATACTGGTTGTAATATCCATGGAAGGCGGCCGCCAGGTCCGACAGATAATAGGTCAGACGATGCGGTTCACGGTTGAGCGCCGCTCCTTCCACGGTTTCCGGGAACATGCCCATCAGACGCAGCAGATCCAGCTCTTCCGGAGCGGTCAGCAGGGTCAGCTCCCCCTGCTCATCCCGGCTCAATCCCTTTTCTTTCAGCTTGCCCAGCAGGGAGTGGACCCGCGCATGGGCGTATTGAACGTAATAGACCGGATTGTCGTTGCTGCGCGCCTTGGCCAGATCCAGGTCGAAATCGATGGCGGATCCGGAGGAGCGGGTCGAGAACCAGAAACGCACCGCATCCACTCCGGTCTCTTTCATCACCTCCCGCAGGGTGACAAAGGTGCCCGCCCGCTTGGACATGCGTACCGGTTTGCCACCCTGGGTCAGGTTGACCATCTGGGTGAGGATCACCTCCAGCAGGTCATTGCGACCGGTCAGGGCCTCCAGGGCGGCCTGCACCCGTTTGACGTATCCGCCGTGATCCGCGCCCCACAAATCGATCAGCCGGTGAAAACCCCGGCATGCCTTGTCGTAATGGTAGGCGATGTCCGCCGCGAAATAGGTCCAGGAGCCGTCACCCTTTTGCAAGGGACGGTCCGAGTCGTCCCC
>JADGCR010000475.1 GCA_015228895.1 Magnetococcales bacterium | reverse complement strand
GTAATAGGAGATGGCGTTGACCAGCAAAACCGGCGAGGCCACGGCCAACAACGTCGCCCATCCCGCGGCCAGATCCGGTTCGGGCAGCCAGCGGCGGGCCAGATGACCGATCAGCCCCACCGAAAGCGCCCCCAGCAGGGGATTCAACAGCCAGGGCAATCCCACCAGGGTGAACGGGGTGAGCAGCAGGGCAAAACCCGGCCAGTAGTTGGAAATCATCTTGCCGGTTTGATCGTTGATGGTCGTCAGAACTGAATTGCCCATCAGCCAGCGGACCAGATCCGGCGGGAATTCCGCCCACAACCGGCCGGAAGCGAAAACCTGCGCCTGAAAGTAGGGCAGGAATTCGTCCATGGCAAGCGGGTAGGCGTGATAGCCCCATCTGGTTCCCGCCACCATGAACGGCAAGGCCAAAGCCGCGACCCGCCAGGGATGGCGACCCAGGACAGGGAGCCAGCGATCCAGAAAAGCCACGCCCCGGCCGGAACGGGCCGTCCACCAGGCCAATGGCAGCGTGGCCAACCACAATCCCCCGGCCATGGGTTCCTGGAGGGCGAAGAGCCTCTCGAAAACCCTCGCATGCAGAATGCCGAGATCCACACCGTGAATGATGCCCAGCATCCCGACGACAAAGAGCGGAAACAGCAGATAAAGGGCCACGGAGCGGAGAGCCGCCACCTCCTCGGAAGATTCACTACCGGACACTTTTCTTCTCTCCTCTCCTCTGGACGCGTCTCGCAACCGGGGGGTTTCAACCACGAACGAATGTTGGTATAAATACCGGACGGCTTTTGGCGAAACAGCATGATGGAAACACCATAAAATGGCAAATGCAAAATCGGCACCGACTGTCAGCGTGGTGATTCCCGTACTCAATGCCGCCCCCTTTCTGCCAGCGTTGCTCCCCGCCCTGTTCGCCCAGCTCCCCGCGCCCCCCATCGAGGTTGTGCTGGTGGATTCCGGCTCCACGGACGACACCAAAATCCTGGCCGCCGCCTTTGCCGGGGTGCGGGTGATCGACATCACCGATTTCACCCATGGCAAAGCCCGCAACCTGGGCATTCGGGAGGCGCGCGGCGCGGTCGTGGTGCTTCTGGTCCAGGACGCCCTGCCCCGGGACAACGCCTGGCTGTGGCATCTCCTGGAACCCCTGGACCAACCCGGCATCGCCGCCTGCTACTCCCGCCAGCTCCCCCGACCCGACGCCAACCCTGTGGAATGCGCCTCCCTGCGCTTTCTCTATCCCCCGACCACCGCCGACGCGTCACGCACCCTCCGGGGTGGGCAGCGATGGACCCTGGAAACGGTCTTTTTCTCCAACGTCAGCGCGGCGGCCTACAAGCAGACCTGGCTGCGTTTTCCGTTCGATGAAAATTTGATCATGAGCGAGGATCAGCAGTTCTCCCGGGATCTGACGGCCTCTGGATTGAAAGCGGTCTATCAGCCGGATTCCGTGGTCGTTCATTCCCACAACTATCCACTCAAGAAACTGTTCATGCGCCATTTCGACAGCATTTACTCCTTGCGCAAGATTTTCCCGGACCAGAAACTGACCACCTCGGTCAAAATCGGACGACGCCTTTTTCTCCATGATCTGGCGTATCTGGTGGCCAATCATCCTCTTTGGCTCCCCTATTATTTTTTGCAAACCTGCTGCAAGGCGACCGCAACCATTCTGGCCAGTTACGCGGATCAACTCCCCCGCCCCCTGGTCGCCCGCCTCTCCATGCATGCCTATTATTGGTCAAACAACTCATGAAGATCATTATCATTGGCGCTGGCCCCGCCGGATTGACCGCCGGACTGGAGCTGATCCGTCACTCCGCGCACAAACCGCTGATTCTGGAAAACCTGAACGATGTCGGTGGGATCTCCCGCACCATCCTCTATCAAGGGAACCGGATGGATATCGGCGGGCACCGCTTTTTTTCCAAGTCCGACTGGGTGATGCACTGGTGGCAGGAGATCCTGCCGTTGCACCCGCGGCCCACGGCCACGCCGGAACCCGGCACCGAAAGCATGCTGGTGCGTTCCAGGCTCTCCCGGATCTACTTCATGGGACGGTTTTTCGACTATCCCATCTCCCTCAATCTCGACACCCTCCAGAAAATGGGGTTGAGGCGTCTGATCAGGATCGGGATCGACTACCTGCGGGCCTCCCTGTTTCCCATCCGTCCCGAAAGGAGTCTGGAGG
>JADGCR010000474.1 GCA_015228895.1 Magnetococcales bacterium | reverse complement strand
CCGTTGATCCCCGGGGATGGCCGTTTTTTCTGGATAATAACCATATAAATCAATTCGATACGGTTAAGGCGGCGGCTGGATTCAGGGGAGAGTGTGATCTCTATATCACGCCATGGCGGTGGTCATCCTCTTTGGTCCCAATGGTGGTGATGGCCTTGCGCGTTTTTAAGATTAACTTATGAAAAACAATTTGTTAAGAAACATGGAACGGGAATTGTGGAGGGAGTGGCCAGGGAGTCGCCGGCCTGGTGTGATGAAAATGGCGCTCGGCGTCCGGGAAGGGATCCGGGGGGGCCGTGAGCGGGATGGAGTGTTGGAGAATCAACAAGTTTCACGGAACCATGCAAACATGGCCCGGCAGGTGCATAGATGGTCCCCAAGCCGGCGGCGAGCCGCTGGGTGATTTTTTCGGAGACGTGGATTTCGGGCAACACTTTTTTTCTTGACAGCGGCAGCCGGGCAACAGTATAAAGACGCCACGGTGATGTTGCCAAAGGGCAACAACCCGGCTAAGGGTGGCTGCAGGGAAGGTTGGAGGAAGCGCTGGCAGGGAGAGCGAAGTGGGTTGGCGAAGTGAGTTCGGGAAGGGAATCGGGAAGGGAATCGGAAGTGGTGGTCAGAGGGTGAGGACCCCGTCGGAAGCCAAGGCGGGGAAGCGGTGGGAAGGGAAGCAGGGGGTGTAGCGGAAACCGCGGCCCAAGATACATGAGTCGGACAACAGGACAGCCCGGGGCAATTTGGCCGCGGGTCGGATCTACGGAACGAAGGAGAGAGAGATGAAAAAGGCAACTTTGGTGATGGCAGCGGCCGCCCTGGCCGCCATCGGCATGGCCCCCCGGGCGGATGCCGGCGAGGTGAAGCTGGGTGGTCTGTATCAGTTCCGCGGCCAGACCGCGGACTCCACCGTCGACCAGAACGCGGCGACGGATGACAACGAAGAGCAATATCTGCACCGTCTCCAGTTGAACTGGGACTTCAATGCCTCCAAGAAGACCCATGCGCATGCCGTTCTGCGTCTTCTGGACAGCGCCACGGTCACCGGTGTCAACGGCAATGCTTCGGCTACCCTGGGCACGGCCCAGAACAATCTGAAGCAGGCCTGGTTGGAGACCGAGGCCTGGGGCGTCGGGGCGAAGGCCGGTTACATGCCCATCGCCCTGAACGACAGCATCCTCGTCGGGTATGACACCACCGGTTATGGCGCACTGATGCTCTCCAAGACCTTCGGCGACGTGACGGGCGTGCTGGCCCATGTGAAGGTGGCCGAGGGCAACGTCGGTGACACCGGAACGGCGGCGGCGGAAGCCAATCAGGACGATGACGATCAGGATCTCTATGTTCTCTCCCTGCTCGGCAAGGCCTCGACGGTCAATTATCAGGTGACCGGCGCCTACTGGGATTCCGCCACGGGTGCGGCTGGCGCCGATCCGGCTGGCGCCACCGGTAACGGCACGCTGACCACGGCCGGGGACACGGACAACTTCTGGCTGGCCGGCACCCTGAACACGGCGCTGTCCGGGATCGACCTGACCGGCACCCTGATCTGGGAGAGCGGTTGGGATGGGTACACGGCGGATTCGCAGGAAGAGGAGGGTGACTTCCTCGCGGCCCTGCGGGCCAAGGGCAAGACCGGGTTCGGCGGCTGGAACGGTTATGTTTTCTACTCCGGCGAGGATTTCAACAACATCGTCGGCACCAATGCCAAGTGGTCCCCGACCTGGGACATGGGCGGGCCCGGTGCGCGCGACCTGATGAACAATTTTGCCCTGGGTCGCACGGCGAACACGGCGGTGACCAACAACAATGCCGCGAGCAACACGGAGAATATGTGGGGCATCGGTGCCGGCCTGGAAGTCCCGGCGGGCATCTGGACGGTGAAGCCGCACCTGGATTACGCGGCGGTGGTCGAGGATTTCGTGGGTGATGCCACCAAGAATGGCATCATCGATTACGATACGGCCTGGGGCGGATCGCTGATCCTCAGCACCAACATCGACACCGACACCGAGCTGAACATCTCCGGGCACTATGTGGATCCTGACAATACCACCACGGCCCCGACGGTTGCGGACCAGATGCACTATGTGCAAGCGTCGGTCGCGATGAAGTTCTGATCCGACCAGCGCAGTTCGAGCAGGAAGGGAAGGGGGGACGGATTTTCCGTCCCCCCTTTTTATTGTGGTGCGCCCGGGAGGGCCACCCAGA
>JADGCR010000473.1 GCA_015228895.1 Magnetococcales bacterium | reverse complement strand
GACGATTCAGACGGTGCGTGGCGTGCGGGACATTCTGCCGGAAGAGAGTGGCCGTTGGCTGTTTCTGGAGGAGCGGGCGCGGCGGATTCTGGCCCAGTATGGCTATCGGGAGTTGCGCACGCCGGTTTTCGAGCGGACCGAGCTGTTTGCCCGTGCCGTGGGCGAGACCAGCGACATCGTGGAAAAGGAGATGTACGTTTTCGAGGATCGGGGCGGGGAGTCGCTGTGCCTGCGTCCCGAGGGGACCGCCCCGGTGGTGCGGAGTTTCATCGAGAACGCCCTCCATCGTTCCCTGCCCTGGCGGGTGTTCTATCTGGGGCCGATGTTCCGTTACGAGCGGCCCCAGAAGGGGCGGTTCCGGCAGTTTCATCAGATCGGCTGTGAACTCTTCGGCCCGGAAGGTCCGCTGGCGGACGCGGAAATGATGGCCATGGTGCTGCGTTTCTTCCGGGAGATCGGGGTCAGTCAGGCCATCACCCTGGAGATCAACTCCCTGGGATGTCCCGCCTGCCGGGGTCCCTACCGGGAACGGTTGACCGCCTACCTGGAGGCCAACCGGGAGCGGGTGTGCGAGAACTGCCGGCGCCGCATGACCCGCAATCCTCTGCGGGTGCTGGACTGCAAGGAGGAGGGGAACAGCGGGGTGTTGCAGGGGGCTCCCCACATGCGGGACCATCTGTGCGCGGGGTGCGCGACCCATTTTCAGGGATTGATGGGCCATCTGGACCATTTGGGCTTGCCTTATCGCGTCAATGCCCTCATGGTGCGGGGACTGGATTATTATCACCGCACCGCCTTCGAGGCGGTGGCCACCGGCCTGGGGGCGCAAAACGCCGTGGCGGCCGGGGGACGCTACGATGGCCTGGTGGCGGAAATGGGAGGGGTGGCCACCCCCGCCATCGGTTTCGCCATGGGGGTGGAACGGTTGTTGTTGCTGTTGGATGAGGCGCGGGTGCCCGCGGCCCGACCGGAGGTGTTTCTGGTGGCCGTGGGTGGCGCGGGTGAGGCCATGGGGTTGCAGGTGGCCGAGGGGTTGCGGGAGGCCGGCGTGGCGGTGGAGATGCATCTGTCCGGCGGGAGCATGAAAAGTCAGATGAAACACGCGGGACGCTCCCAGGCCCCCCTGGCCGTGATCATCGGCGAGCAGGAGGCCGCCACCGGTGTGGTGGGGATCAAGACCATGGGCAGCGGGGAGCAGGAGACCGTGGCGGTGGCGGAGATGATTGACCGGATACAGAAACTATTGAAAACAGGGGAATGATCGTGTCTCGGATCGAAATGGATGGCATTTTTGAAGAGATTGATGAACAACTGGACGCGGAGAACGCCGCCAAATTCTGGAAGGCGCACCAGACCTGGATCATCGGTGGACTGGTGCTGCTGTTTGTCGGGCTGTTCGCCTATGTGGGTTGGCAGAAGCACCTGAAGGAGCGGGACCGGGTGGTCGCGGATCGTTATCTGTCCGCCATGGAGGCCATGACCGCCGGGGATGACGCCACGGGTCGCAAGGGTTTGGCCGAGGTGTTGGTGAACCACGGCGAGCATGGGTTCGCCCAACTGGCCCGCTTCCAGGAGGCCCGCGCCCTGGCCCGGGAGGGGAAGGGGGATCAGGCGGCGCTGCTTCTGGAGGAGGTCGCGGCCCTGGCCAATCCCCCCTTGAAGAACATGGCGATCATCAACGCCGCGTTTGTCATCGCCGATGACGACAAGCGGGCGTTGCGGCGTTTGGGGAACATTCCCCAGGATTCGGTTTTCAAGCCCCACGCCCTGGAGTTGGCCGGGGTGTTGACCGCGCGGCAGGGGGATGGGAATGGTGCGCTGGCTCTGTTCCGGGAGGCGCTGACCTTGAAACCCGAAGGGGGATTGCGCAAGCGATTGGAACGTCGCATTCAGCGGTTGGGAGGTTGATCGATGCATACAACGGGTGTCCGGTGGAAGAAGGTGCGGTATTGGATGGTGTTGACGCTGCTGTTGTCCGGCTGTGCGTCGTTGCCGGCGGTGCCCACCTGGCTGGGGGGCAAGGGGGAGGCGAAAAAAAGCGCGGCGCAACCCGCCGCGTCGTCGGAGCCGGTGCAGGTGGCGGAGGGACCCACCGGCTTGCGGTTGGTCTGGCAGCGCTCCAATGGCTCCGCGCGGGATTGGCGGGTCACGGGTGCCCCGGACAAGCATTTTGTGCAACCGGGCCGGATCGCGGTGACGGATGACGGG
>JADGCR010000472.1 GCA_015228895.1 Magnetococcales bacterium | reverse complement strand
ACTATTTCGGCGATCTCTACCGTTTCGCCGAGGAGTTGATCGAAAAGGGCAAGGCCTATGTGTGCGATCTGACCGCCGATGAGATGCGGGTGTATCGTGGCACCCTGACCGAACCGGGACGTGACAGCCCCTATCGGGAGCGGTCGGTGGCGGAGAACCTGGATCTGTTCCGGCGCATGCGGGCGGGAGAGTTCGAGGATGGTTCGCGGGTGTTGCGGGCCAAAATCGACATGGCCTCCCCCAACATGAACATGCGGGACCCCACCTTGTACCGCATCCGCCGGGTGACCCATCACCGCACCGGGGATGCCTGGTTGATCTATCCCACCTATGATTTCGCCCACGGCTTGTCGGACGCCATGGAGGGGATCACCCACTCCCTGTGCACCCTGGAGTTCGAGGATCACCGTCCGTTGTACGACTGGCTGCTGGACCATACGACGGTGCCGGGTCGTCCCCGGCAGATCGAGTTTTCCCGTCTGTCGCTGGAATACACGGTGATGAGCAAGCGCAAGTTGAACGCCCTGGTGCAATCCGGGGTGGTGGCGGGCTGGGACGATCCCCGCATGCCCACCATTTCCGGGTTGCGTCGCCGGGGGTTCACCCCGGAGTCGATTCGGGAGTTCTGCCGTTTGATCGGTATTTCCAAGTCCCCGAACCGGGTGGAGTACGCGGTGCTGGAGAACTGTCTGCGCATGGACCTGGAGGCCCGCGCCCCACGGGCCATGGCGGTGCTGAACCCCTTGCGCGTCATCATCGAGAATTTCCCCGCCGACCGGGTCGAGGCGTTGACCGCGCCCAACCATCCCCAGAATGAGGCCATGGGATGGCGCACCCTGTATTTCACCCGCGAGATCCTGATCGAACGGGAGGATTTCCGCGAGACCGCTTCCAGGCAATACAAGCGTTTGGTGTCGGGGGGTGAGGTTCGCCTGCGCAACAGCTATGTCATCCGCTGTCAGGAGGTGATCCGGGACGAGGCGACGGGGGAGATCGTCGGCTTGCGCTGTGTCTACGACCCGGCCACCCTGAACGTCAACCCGGTGGGCCGCAAGGTGCAGGGGGTCATCCATTGGGTGTCGGCCAGTCGTTCGGTCAGCGCCGAGGTGCGTCTGTACGCCCCGCTGTTCAACGTGCCTGAACCGGACGCCTTGTAAGGGGAGATCGTGGAACATGTCAACCCGGAATCCGTGACGGTGTTGCCCGGTTGTCACCTGGAGGCCGGTCTGGAGGAGGCCCGTGGCGACCTGCCTTATCAGTTCGAGCGGCTTGGTTATTTTTTCAAGGATCGCGCTTCCACCCCGGACCGGCTGATCTTCAATCGCTCCGTGAGCCTGCGGGACACCTGGGCCAAGATCGAGAAGCAACTGTAACCTGCATTTTGTCTTTGTCATCAGCTTTTTGTCCGGCAACCCCCCGCCCGGTTGCCGGTGCGTGGCCTCCTTCATCGTTTGCCTGAGTCCTCCTCCTCGGAGGGCGACTTCCCCATCTCTGGTCCCGTGGGTTCTCCGTCACGCCGCAATTTCCCGATGGCCGCAGCATCATTCCATCCTGTCCCATGGTGACTGTCAGTAATGGCCCGAAAAATGCATCAATCGGTCTGTCCGTGGCATGGTTGCCAAAATTATTTGACTGATGGCTGGCGGGGAATGGATAACGATGAAACTTGACATTGCCACTATTATTGGGTTGGTCGTCGCAATCATGATCGTCCTGGGGCTGATGGGCGGCAACATCGGCCTGTTCTGGAGCATGCACGCCGTGATCGTCGTCATCGGTGGTCTGATCGCCAGTACTTTCGTCAAGTTCAACATGACCGACATCATGAACACCATGGGGATTCTCTCCAAGCTGTTCAAGGCGCCCCAGGATCACCCCAAGGAACTGATCGAGCAGATCATCAGTTGCGCCAACATCGCCCGCAAGGACGGCATGCTGGCGCTGGAGAAGGTGCAAATCCACAATCCGGTGTTGCAATCCGCGATCACCTACTGCGTGGACGGTGTGGACCCGGTTTTTTTGCGCGAGATGATGACCAAGGAGATGGAGTACATGCAAATCCGTCATCATGTGGGCGTGGTCATGTTCGAAAGCATGGGTGAAGCCGGTCCGGCCATGGGGATGGTGGGCACCCTGGTGGGCATGGTGGAACTTCTGGCCAACCTGAGCAATCCGGACGCCATCGGTCCTTCCATGGCCACCGCTCTGCTG
>JADGCR010000471.1 GCA_015228895.1 Magnetococcales bacterium | reverse complement strand
CTCCCAAATTTTTATCTTGAAGAAAGGATGCGGTCAAACATGTCGCGGCTTATTTATCGGGTTTTACCCTGGTTGGGTGCGGTGATCATCTCTCTTGCCTGGACGGTCGCGGTGGAAGCCGCCAATCTTCCCGATCTGGTCCCCCTGGTCAAGAAATTGCAGCCGGTGGTGGTGAACATCAGTTCCAGCCAGACGGTGCGTCCCATGGGCAAACCCCCCGAGAAACACGCCCAACCCGGACATCGGGGCGAAACCCCGTTTGACGAATTTTTCCGCCGTTTCTTCGAACAGGGTCCCCAGGGTCAGCCGTTCCACTCCCGCAGTCTGGGTTCCGGCGTGATCATCGACGAGGCCGGATACATCCTGACCAATCACCACGTGGTGGCGGAAGCGGACGAGATCCAGGTGCGCCTGTCCGACGAGCGGGAGTTCACCGCCACGGTGGTGGGCCGGGACGCCAAGAGCGATCTGGCGTTGATCCAGATCAAGGCGGACGGCAAACTCCCCGTGGCCTCCCTGGGGGATTCGGATCAGGCCGAGGTGGGTTCCTGGGTGGTGGCCATAGGCAACCCCTTTGGACTGGAGGCCTCGGTGACGGTGGGCATCATCTCGGCCCGCGGTCGCAGCATCGGCAGCGGTCCCTACGACAATTTCCTGCAGACCGACGCGGCCATCAATCCGGGCAATTCGGGTGGCCCCCTGTTCAATCTCCAGGGGGAGGTGATCGGGATCAACACCGCCATCGTCTCCCGTTCCGGCGGCAACATGGGGATCGGCTTCGCGATTCCGGTCAACATGGCCAAAAGCATCGTCAAGCAGTTGCGCGCCAGCGGTCGGGTGACACGGGGCTGGATGGGCGTGCGCATCCAGACCGTCACCAAGGAGCTGGCCGAGGCCCTGAACCTGGGAGGACAACGGGGAGCCCTGGTGGCGAGCGTGGAACCCAAAAGCCCGGCGGAAAAGGCCGGGGTGGAGCCGGGAGACGTCATCGTCAAGTTCGATGGCCACGAGGTGGGACGCATGAAGGAACTGCCCGCCATCGTCGCGGACTCCCCGGTCAACAAGAAGGTCCCCATGGAGGTGATCCGCAACGGTTCCACCAAAACCCTGGAGGTGCTGGTCACGGAGATGGCGGATGATGCGACGGTGGCCGATTCCCAGGAAAAGGGCAAGGACAACAATCTGGTGGGCCTGTCGGTGCAACCCTTGACACCGGAACTGAAAAACCGGCTTGACCTGACCAACGACGCCGCCGGCGTGGTGGTCTCCGGGGTGGAAAACGGCAGCGCCGCGGATCAGGCCGGGGTGCAAACCGGGGATCTGATCATGGAAATCAACCGGAAACCGGTCAAAAGCGTGGGGGATTTCCGCACCGCCATGGCCAGACTGGAACCGGGTCAGTCGTTGCTTCTGCTGCTGCAACGGGGGGGCGATCCACTCTTCATGGCCGTGCAGATCCCATCCAAGTCCAAAAGGACACAGGAGAAACCTTGACCCAAAAGAATCTCGCGCCCGATGGAAAATCCAGGTTGAAATCGGCGCGAGAATGCATTATCATGTCGGGATTTTAGCGTCCCAAAAATCAGCAAGGGGATGTTGACATACGTGCCAATGTCAGGTTCAAAAACAAAAAGGGAGGAGTGAGCTTTCGTGAGGATTGACGTTTACGACAATAATGTGGATCAGGCCATCCGGGTTCTGAAGAAAAAAATGATCCGGGAAGGCATGTTCAGGGAAATGAAAAAGCGGAAATTCTTCGAGAAACCGTCTGAGCGCAAGCGTCGGAAAAAGGCCGAAGCCGTGCGTCGATTGCGGAAAAAGATTCGCCGTTCGTCCGTGGCTGGTGGTGCGGCGTAGACTTCATCGCACCGCGCACCGTCTTTTCTGGCGGTGTCCAAATCGGGCCACTACGGATTGAGGCGCCCTCCTTGATTCGTCACAGATCCTTTACGCTTCGATCGATCCAAACCGCTCATTCTCCCGGAACCAACGGTGGAATGAGCGGTTTTTTTTGTCATGAGGATTTTTGCGCTGGTGGCGCGTGGGCCAGAATGCGTTCCGCCAGACGGGAAAAGGGCAGACTTTGCAGCCAGACCGTGCCATGGCCCCGCAGGGTGGTCAGAAACACCCCCTCCCCCCCGAACAACATGGATTTCAACCCGCCGGCGGTTTCGATGGAATAGTCGATGCCGGGAGTGAAAGCCACCAGAGAA
>JADGCR010000470.1 GCA_015228895.1 Magnetococcales bacterium | reverse complement strand
CAAGGCCAGAGAGGCCGGGCCGTTTGTCTCGTTGTACGATCTGTGCAACCGGATCGCCGCCGGCGGACTCAACCGCCGGGTGCTGGAAAACCTGATCAAGGCCGGGGCGTGCGACTCGTTGGGCGCCAGTCGGGCCGCCATGATGGCCGGCCTGACGGAGATCATGGCCATGGTGGTCAAACGTCACGCGGACAAGGGCAAGGGCTTCTTGAACCTGTTCGACGGGGAGGAGGAGGAGCCCCCGCTGCCGGACACCCCGGAATGGTCGTTTGATGAACGGTTCATTTACGAGAAGGAGGCCATCGGCTTCTTCATCACCGGCCATCCCGCGCAGAAACACGCCGCGGAGTTGCGGGAGTACGGCATCGACCCCATCGCGCGGGTCAGGATGCGCGCCAGGGGGCGGGTGGAGGCGGGTGCCAAGACCCGCGTGGCCGGTGTGGTGGTGGAAAAGAAACTCCACCGCACCCACAAGGGGGACCGCATGGCCTTTGTCACCCTGGAGGACCAGGAGGAGCAGATCGAGGCCGTGATCTTTTCCGAAGTCTACCAGAGCAGCCAGGAAATTCTGGATGGGGAGGGACTGATCATCCTGGAGGGACTCCTGAAGGTTGACGACGAGGAACCCAAGCTCATGGTGGAACGGGCCTTCGATCTGGATACCTGTCGTCGGGAGATGTGCCAGAGGTTTCAGCTGCAGGTGGACGTGATGACCCTCTCCCCATCGGTCATGCACCGTTTGCAAGACATTCTCCTGCGTCACCCCGGCCCCGGCTGTCGCGTGACCCTGGAACTGCGTCTGTCCGACCTTCTGGCCCGGTTTGTTCTGGGCGACACCTACCGGGTCACCCCCAGCGCGCAACTGCTGGAAGAGGTCCGTCAACTGTTGGGCGCCGAATGCGCCCACTTCGGCCGATTGGCTTAAGTCCGGCACCGCCGCGCCGCGTCTCACACCGGCGCCCAGCGCAACAGCACCTCTTCGAGTCCCTGCAAGGTGGTGGGTTTGGAAAGAAAATCCGACATGCCCGCCTGCAGGCAGGCCTCCCGGTCGCTGGCCATGGCCATGGCGGTCAGGGCGATCACCGGAAGGGGGGGACGCTGTTGACGGGCTTCACGGGCGCGCAACTCCCGACACGCGGTCAAGCCGTCCATGACGGGCATGTGACAATCCATGAACACCACATCCAGGCGCCCCTCCTCCACCGCATCCAACCCTTCCTGCCCATTGAACGCCAGGGTCACCTCGATGCCCAACTGCCGGAACATGCGACTCAGCACCACCTGATTCAAGACGTCATCCTCCACCAGCAGCACCCGGACATGATCGAGATTTTTGCGACTCTCGTTCCCGTGAAGGTCCACCGGTTGCCCGCTCCCGGCCCGGGGCAGGGCGATGGGCAGTTCCAGATGAAAGTCGCTCCCTCGGCCTGGTTGACTGCTCACCCGAATGGTGCCGCCCATGAGCTCAATCAGTTTCTTGGTGATCGACAGCCCCAGTCCCGTCCCCCCAAACCGGCGCGTGGTGCTGCCGTCGGCCTGGGTGAACGGCAAGAACAGATAGTCGATCTGGTCCGCGTCCATCCCCACCCCGGTGTCACGGATGCGCACCTCCAGACAATGCCCCTCACCTCGGGGGATCATCCCCACCTCCATCTCCACCCCACCCGCGTCGGTGAACTTGACGGCGTTACCCAGCAGATTGGTCAGGATCTGATGCAACCGGGTCGGATCACCCCGGAGCATGCGCGGCAAACCGGGTCCGAACCGGCTCTCGTAACGCAACCGCTTCTTGCGCGCCAAGGCGCCAAACATCCTGTTCAGGATGTTGAACAGACGCGCGCTGTCAAAATCCACCACATCCAGTTCCAACCGGCCCGCTTCGATCTTCGAGAAGTCCAGAATGTTGTTGATGATGGCGATGAGCTGTTTCCCGGAATCATCGATCACCTGCACCTGTTCCTGCTGCTGGGGGGTCAACCCGGAGAGCGCCAACAACTCCGCCATACCCAGGATGCCGTTCATGGGGGTGCGGATTTCGTGACTCATGGTGGCCAGGAAGATGCTCTTGGCCTGATTGGCCCTGGCTTCGGTCTCCCGCGCGACCCGCAGATCATCCAGCAACCCCTTCCAGGAGGAGACATCGCGAATGATGCCGGTGGAAAACGCCTTCCCCCCCTCCATCCAGACCGCGCCGGTCATCTCCAGGGGGATGACGGAGCC
>JADGCR010000046.1 GCA_015228895.1 Magnetococcales bacterium | reverse complement strand
CATCCGCCATGACCCGTTTTCTCCACCGTCTGGCTGCGGAACCGGAGATCAGCCGCGTGCCGGTGATGATCGATTCGTCGCGCTGGGAAGCCATCGAAGCCGGTCTGCACTGTCTGCAAGGCCGGGGAATCGTCAACTCGTTGAGCCTCAAGGAGGGGGAGGCGGTCTTTCTGGAGCATGCCCGTCTGACCCGACGGTATGGCGCGGCGGTGTTGGTGATGGCCTTCGACGAGGCGGGTCAGGCGGACACCCTGGAGCGTCGCGTCGCCATCTGTCGGCGGGCCCATGACCTGTTGACCAGGGAGGCGGGCTTCCTGCCGTGGGAGATCGTATTCGATCTCAACGTTTTCGCGGTGGGCACCGGCATCCCGGCCCACGACCGTTACGCGGTGGACTACATCGAGGCGGTGCGCCGGATCAAGGGATTGCTGCCCGGAACCCTGACCAGTGGGGGGATCAGCAATGTGTCGTTCTCCTTCCGGGGCAACAATGTGGTGCGCGAGGCGATGCACGCGGTTTTTCTGTATCACGCCATTGCCGCCGGTCTGGACATGGGGATCGTCAACGCGGGTCAGTTGGCCCCTTACGTGGAGATCCCCCCGGAGTTGCGGGAGCGGGTGGAGGATCTGTTGCTGGCCCGGCGGGAGGATGGGGCGGAGCGTCTGTTGGAACTGGCCCAGGTGTCGAAGGACCGGGAGAGCGGGGTGCAGAGCGGCGACAAGGGGCTGGCCTGGCGGAGTCTGCCGGTGGAGGAGCGTCTGTTGCACGCCATGGTCAAGGGTGTGGACACCTACATCGAGGCGGATGTGGAGGAGGCCCGGCGGTTGGTGGATCATCCCTTGCGGGTGGTGGAGGGTCCATTGATGGCGGGGATGAATCAGGTGGGTGAGCTGTTTGGCGTCGGGAAGATGTTTTTGCCCCAGGTGGTGAAGAGCGCCCGGGTGATGAAACGGGCGGTGGCCTGTTTGACTCCGTTCATCGAGGCGGCCCAGGGTGGGGTGGCCTCCAGCGCGAAGGGCAGGATTCTGCTGGCCACGGTCAAGGGGGATGTGCATGACATTGGCAAGAACATCGTGAAGGTGGTGTTGCAGTGCAACGGTTTTGTGGTCGTGGACGCGGGGGTGATGGTGCCCGGCGAGGAGATTCTGGAGCAGGCGGTGGCGCATCGGGTGGACATGATCGGTCTTTCCGGTCTGATCACCCCCTCCCTGGAGCAGATGGTGCTGATTGCCACCGAAATGGAACGCCGGGGCATGCGGCTTCCGCTGTTGGTGGGAGGAGCGACCACGTCGCCGGTGCATACGGCGGTGAAGATCGCGCCCTGTTACTCGGGCCCGGTGATTCAGGCGCGGGACGCCTCCCAGGCGGCCACGGTGGCCGGACAATTGATGCATGCGATCAAAAAGCCGGTTTATGTGGCCGAGGTCAGGAGCCGGCAGGAGCGGCTGCGGGAGCAGTATCAGACGCGCAAGTTCGCCCATGCTCCGGTCCCTTTGGAGGTGGCGCGTGCGCGGCGTTTTGCGGGTGCGTGGGAATTGACAGCCCCCTCTTTTTACGGGGTGCGGGTGATCGGGGAGCCCTCCTTGGAGGCGTTGGTGCCTTTCATCGACTGGACACCCTTTTTTCAGGCATGGGATTTGTCTGGTCGTTTTCCCGGCATTCTGGGGCATGAGAAGTTTGGCGGGGAGGCGACCCGTCTGTTTGAGGACGCGCAGCGAAGCCTGGAGCGGATCTTGCGTGGCGGAATCTTGCGGGCCAGTGGTGTTTTTGGTCTCTTCGCGGCCAACGCGTTGGAGACGGACGACATCGAGATTTATCGGGAGGGTCGCACGGCAGCCGTTTTGCACATGTTGCGGCAGCAGGGGGAACGACCGGAGGGTCAATGTCATCATTGTCTGTCCGATTTCATCGCGCCCAAGGGGCATGGCGTCGATGCGATGGGATGTTTCGCCGTGACGGCCGGACTGGGTCTGGATGAGGAGGTACGGCGGCTGGAAGCCGCCGGTGATGATTACGAGGCGATCATGGTGCAGGCGTTGGCGGATCGTTTGGCCGAGGCGTTCGCCGAGTGGTTGCATTGGCGGGTGCGGAAGGAGTATTGGGGGTATGCTCCTGATGAGTCATTGAGCAACGAGGAGTTGATCCGGGAAAAATACCGTGGCATCCGCCCCGCTCCCGGTTATCCCTCGTGTCCGGATCACGAGCAGAAGCGGGTACTGTTTGACTTGCTGGAAGTCGAGAAGCACACCGGGATTCGTCTGACGGAGAGTTGCGCCATGCATCCCGGTCCATCGGTGAGCGGATTTTATCTGGCGCACGCCCAAGCCAGTTATTTTCGCACGGACAGTCTGGGGAGGGATCAGGTGGCCGATTACGCGCGGAGGGTGGGGAGACCTGTTGCCGAGGTGGAATCCCGCCTGGCCGCCTATCTGGGTTACACCCCAAACCAATGACCGGTTCCTCCTGATCCCATATCAAACCGGCTGCCGTGGTTCGGGTTTGTGTCGTCCATCCTTGCGTGTGCGCGCCAGCGACCAACCCCGTCAACTCCTGACAAAGGTGTCCACCCGCGCCGGGGGGAAATTGCGCAACACGATCCTGGAGCTGATCTTGCGCAACCCGATGTTGCTGAAATAGGAGGTGTCCGAAGGACGCAGATCGTAGGTGAACTGAATGTACCGGGTGCGGGCGTTCATGACCACACCCAACGCCCGTCCGATCCGCTCCACCATGCCGGCGGGCAGGGAACGCAACGGCAACCCGGAAATCACCGCCGCCACGGCGCGGCCCCGCACATAATGGGGCAACCGCTCGGCGCTGTCGTGCACGACACGCACACCGGGAAAACACCGCTTCAGCCTGGGAATGAAATCCCCCAACAGCTCCAGCAACAACAGCCGCTTCTGATCATGGGTCTCCTTGCGCAGACACTGGGTGACCGCACCGTGACCCGGACCCAGTTCCACGATCAAACCCGGCACGGAAAAATCCACCTGACCCACCATGCAACGCGCCAGATGCCGGGAACTGTCGGCGATGGCCCCGATGGTGCACGCGCGCTGCCACATGCGCCGCAACCGTCGGGAGGAACTCTCCAACAGTTGCCGATGCAACCCCTTCCTGCTCTCGGTCCGCTCTTTGCCGTTCTTTGCCATGTCAACTCCCGACAGGGGTGTTTCTTGAATGATCCCACACTTTGCGACACAAAAGACGCGACACGAACGCCCCCTTTTTCCCGATCGGCGCGCCATCAAATCCCTCCCCGCTCTCCCAGGGATTTCCGGTTGGTGCCGCTTGCGTACCGGAGGCTTATGGGACAAAATGGCGAAAACAGCCACACAGCGGACAAGAGGCTCCCGGAATGTTGAAAACCTTCGGTTTATCGCAATTTTTCATCATTTTGATGTTTGCCGGCGTCATGTCCATGCTGCTCAACATGTCCAACGTGGATCGTACTCCTTATGACCGCTTTGTCAACCACATGGCGCAATTCGCCCTCCTGGAGGCCGATCTCGCCCTGGAGCTGACCCTGCTGCGACACGGTGGCGGGGGGGGACAGGGCACCGCCAGGCCCGAAAGCCGATTGCAGGCCATGCAACAACGGCTCGCCACGATGACGGCGGATTGTCAAACCCAGACCTTTTTGCAAAACGGTCTCTGCGCCATGCTCGGCAAGCTGGACGGCCTGCTGGGCAGCCGCATGGAGGAGGTGCGGCAATTCCTGCTGATGCGGGAGAATCTCAACAGGGCCCGCACCCTCTTCTCCAGCGCCCACGAGGCGCTCCTCGCCGGCCTGCGGCATCCCGATCCCGCTTTCAAACGTCAACTGGAACAACTGGCCCGGGAGTTGATCGGCGCTCCCAAACCCAAACGGACCTTGCACCCGGAGCGGACGGCCGGACCGGAGGAGGCGCCGCCTGCCGGCATGCGTCTGCAAACCAGCACCACCCTCGCCACCCTCGACCGCCGGGTCATTCCACTCCCCGCGGAGGAGACGGAAGCCCTCCACCTGGATGAGGACGGCCTGGAGGAAACATGGGCCAGGATCCACAAAAAAGCGGAAGAACTGGAGATCGTCCGGGAAATCGACCCCCTGATCAGCCACGCCCGCGCGCTGCTGAAAGCCGACGGGGAGGCGCAAACCCTGTTGACCCGCATCCACGGTCGCTCCCTGCGGAGCGTCACGGATGAGATACTCCACTGGGCGGCGACCCATTATGAAAAAAATGACGCAAAGGAGCGGAACGCGGCCCTGCGCATCCGCTATCTGCTCTACCTGGCGGCCATGGTCCTGCTGGGACTGTTCAGCTACCTGCTGTTCCAGAACCGGCAGGAGATGCGGCAGCGGCAACGGATGACGGAGGCGGTCCAGGCCACCGAGGACGCCATACTCATCACCGACGCCCAAGGCGTGGTCGAATTCGTCAACCCCTCCTTCACGACCCTGACCGGACTCCCCGTGGAACAGGTGATCAAACGCCATTACCAGGAGTGCCAGGGACCCTTTTCCGCGCCGGCCTGCCTGGAAGCCATGGGAGCGGCCTTGCAAAAGGGGACGGCCTGGCACGGCACCCTCCTGGCGTATCGGCAATCCCCCGAATCCCCGGAGGAGGAGCCCTACTGGTTCCAGGCCAACATCACCCCGATCCGCGGGGAGCCGCAAACCCTGGAAGGGTGTGTCATCCTGCTGCACGACATGACGGAACACAAGAGCTTCGAACAGCAACTCCACGCCTCCAAACAGGAGGCCGAGGCGGCCAATCAGGCCAAAAGCGATTTTCTGGCCAACATGAGCCACGAAATCCGCACCCCGATGAACGCCATCATCGGCATGGCGCATCTGATGTTCAAAACCGAATTGACCACCCGTCAGCAGGGGTATCTGAAAAAGATTCAAGGTTCCAGTCTGCATCTGTTGGGCATCATCAACGACATTCTCGATTTTTCCAAAATCGAGGCCGGCGAATTGTCCATGGAACAGACGGAATTCGAACTGGAAAAGGTGCTGGACAACCTGAGCGACCTGATCGCCGAAAAGGCCGGCGCCAAAGGGCTGGAACTGGTGTTCGTCGTGGACCGGGAGGTGCCCAACTTTCTGGTGGGAGACCCGTTGCGCCTGGGGCAGATCCTCATCAACTACGCCTACAACGCGGTCAAGTTCACCGAACAGGGGGAGATCCACATCCTGATCCGGGTGAAGGAGCAGCGGGACCAGGAGGTGCTGCTCCACTGCGCGGTCAAGGATACGGGCATCGGCATGAGCGAGGAGCAGTGTCGCAAGCTGTTTCGAAGTTTCCAGCAGGCCGACAGCTCCATCACGCGCAAATACGGGGGCACCGGTCTGGGGCTGGCCATCACCAGGAAACTGGCGGAACGGATGGGAGGCGAGGTGGGGGTGGAGAGCACTCCGGGGACAGGGTCCACCTTCTGGTTCACCGCGCTGCTGAGACGGGGCGCGGCGCAGGATCGCGTCCTGCTGCCGGAACCGGACTTGCGGGGACGCCGGGTGCTGGTGGTGGATGACAACCAGCAGGCCCTGGAAGTGATCCAGGACATGTTGGCGGGCATGTCCTTTTTCACCGGTGCGGTGAATTCGGGTCAACAGGCCCTGGCCGAGTTGAAACGGTCGATTGGGGGACAGCCCTACGAGATCGTCTTTCTGGATTGGCAGATGCCCGGCATGGATGGCATCGAGACCGCACGCCAGATCCGCGCCCTGCGACTCCCCGCTCCCCCCCATCTGGTGATGATCACCAGCCACGGACGGGAAGAGGGGATCAAACTGGCGACCTCGGTGGGGATCGAGGATGTGCTGATCAAGCCGGTCAGCCAGTCGATTCTGTTCGATACCGCCATGCGGGTTCTGAGCAACGCCCCGCTCCAGGAGTCCCGGCAGGTCAGCGACGCCCCCGCCTTGCTCTCGGACGGGCTGACCCGTCTCAGGGGGGCGCGGATTCTGTTGGTCGAGGACAATGATCTCAACCAGGAGGTGGGCATGGAGTTGCTCAAGGATGCGGGATTCCTGGTGGAGCTGGCGGAAAATGGCGCCAGGGCGGTGCACATGGTCCAGGAGCGTTCCTTCGACCTGGTGTTGATGGACATGCAGATGCCGGTGATGGACGGGGTGACCGCGACCATGGAAATCCGCAAACTGCCCCGGGGCGCGACGCTGCCCATCGTGGCCATGACCGCCAACGCCATGCGGGCGGACCGGGATCGGTGTCTGGCCGCGGGCATGAACGATCATCTGGCCAAACCCATCGACCCGGATGCGCTGTGGGAGCGGTTGGTTCATTGGATCAAACCACCCCTGGAGGCTCCGGCCCCTCCCCCGGAGGCCCCGGTCCGGATGGAGGTCGAGGGGGCGCGCCTTTTCCCGGCGATCCCGGGCCTCGACACCGGGTTGGGGTTGAAGCGGGTGCTGGGCAAGCGGACCTTGTACGTCACCATGCTGAAAAAATTCGTCGCGGGTCAAAAGCGGGTCGCGGAGCAGATCAAGGTGGCCTTGCAGGCCAGGGACTGGACGACCGCCGAGCGTCTGGCCCACACCCTGAAAGGGGTGGCGGGCAACATCGGGGCCGAGGCGTTGCAGGGGGAGGCGGGCAATCTGGAACAGGCCATTGGGGAAAAACGCCCGTTTGTCGAGATCATGGACCACCTGGTGCAGGTGGCGAGCGGCGTGGCGGCGCTGGTCGCCTCTCTGGAGACCCAACTGGCGCTTCTGCGGGAAGAGGAAGAGGAGGAAAAGGGGGGTGTGGTGGCGGACTCCGGGCCCGCGCCGGACTCCGGGCCCGCGCCGGATTCCGGGCGATTGCAGACCCTTTGTCTCCGGCTGGCCGGTCTGCTGGCCGAGGACGATCCGGAAGCCGTGGAGATTCTCGACGAGCAGATGGAACGGTTGCAGGCTGCCTTTGGTCCCCTGTATCATCCCATGGCGGGGGCGGTGCGCCAGTTCGAGTATGAAACCGGCCTGCGGTTGCTCAGGGAGGCGGCCGCCAAGGCTGGCGTGACCCTGTAGCCTCTGTTTCGAGTTTTGGAGAAAACGCATGGATGGCATGAGTGCTGTGGCGGTCCACAAGCCGATGATCCTGGTGGTGGACGACACCCCGGACAACCTGGTGCTGATGAGCGGCCTGCTCAAGGACGCGTACAAGATCAAGGTGGCCAATCAGGGTGAAAAGGCTCTGAAGATCGCCCGGAGCGACCCGGCGCCGGATTTGATTCTGCTGGACATCATGATGCCTGGTCTGGATGGATACGAGGTGTGCCGGCGCCTCAAGGCGGATGGGGCGACCAGGGAGATCCCGGTGATCTTTCTGACCGCCAGGACGGAAATCGAGGATGAGAAACGGGGTCTGGATCTGGGCGCGGTGGATTACATCACCAAGCCCATCAGTCCTCCCATCGTGCTGGCGCGGGTCAAGACCCACCTGGCGCTCAAGGCCGCGGCGGATTTTCTGCGGGACAAGAACGCTTTTCTGGAGCATGAAGTGCGTCGGCGCACCTGGGAGGTGACGGCGATTCAGGATGTGACGATTCTGGTCATGGCCTCCCTGGCGGAGACGCGGGATTCGGACACGGGCAATCACATCCGGCGCACCCAGTATTATGTCAAGGCGCTGGCGGAACGGTTGGGTGGTCTGGAGGGGGCGACGATTGACATGCTGTTCAAGTCCGCGCCCCTGCACGACATCGGCAAGGTGGGCATTCCGGACCGGATCCTGCTGAAACCGGGACGTTTCACCGCCGAGGAGTTCGAGATCATGAAGACCCACACCACCCTGGGTCGGGACGCCATAGCCGCCGCCGAGGAGCGACTGGGCGCCCAGGTGGCCTTCCTCTCCATGGCCAAGGAGATCGCCTGTTGCCATCAGGAGAAGTGGGATGGAAGCGGATATCCGGCAGGGTTGTCGGGTGAGGCCATTCCCATCTCCGCCCGCTTGATGGCGGTGGCGGATGTTTACGACGCCCTGGTGAGCCGGCGGGTTTACAAGGAGGGCATGTCCCACGAACAGGCGGTGGCCATCATGATCGAGGGTCGCGGCACCCACTTCGACCCCCACATCCTGGACGCCTTTCTCGCCATTCAGGATCAATTCCTCCAGATCGCCCGAAACTACGCCGATTCGGACCAGGAGATGCGGGAAATGGCCGCCCATCTCCTGAACCGGATGCCTTGACGACACAACCCGGCCAGTTCATTCCCCGGAATTTTGGGACGACTTGCCGAACACCCCCTCGAACTGTCGCATGACCTGTCTGACCCGGGGGGTCGCTCCGAGCCGGGTGGTTTCGCTGATGCTGCGCTGCAACCGCTTGTCGATCAGGTGTCGCATCAGGGTTTTCATGGCGCGCAGCACCGGTTCGGCGACCCCCTCGCAGGCGACCGCGCACACTCCCCCCGCGGTGATGGAACGCACCACCCCCTCCATCACGATCGGCGGCGGCTGGGCATGGACAATCCTCAGTTCCAGACGGTCTCCCGTCGCCGGATGGAACCCGGAAAACGCGGGGAGGCAAAACTCCAGATGACTTGAGCTGATCTTGATCAGACGGGCCTGCTGGAAAGCGCTCTGACGGGCGGCCACCTTGTGGCCCTCAACCGGAATGGTCTCCCCGGCCAGGAGTTCCACCCCCACCCGGAACTGGCTTTCCAACATCAGGGAATCGGTGAGATCCGCGCTGAATCCGGCCCGCTTATCCAGCAATTCAACCCCGAAACCATTTTGCGCCACATAGGCGACCCGACATTTGAACTCCTTGCGCGTCATGGAGGAGAACATCTGCAACACCCCCTCCTGACCAACCACCACCCCGGCGGGAGGGGCGCTCAGGGTGAGGAAAAGGCCATGCAACGAAACATCCCGCGTGATCCCCGTGCAGGAGGCGCCATCCGCGAACACCATCACCGCCTGGTCCGCGAAGGGAATCCGCTCATGGCGTCGCCTGACGGAACCGGATGAGGGTGGCTTGCTGGTCGTCATGGGACATCCCTCCCGGCTGGAAATCTAGGCTTCCTGCAACAGGGAGAGCTGGGTGTTTTCCTCATGACGGGGAAAGGGTATGGGATAACGACCGGAAAAACAGGCGTCACAATAACCGGCGCCCACCCCGTTGACCGTGGCGTACAGACCCTCCAGGGAGAGAAACGCCAGGGAGTCCGCCGTGACATACTCCCGCATCTGCTCCACGGAATGATTGAACGCCAGCAACTCCTTCTGCGTGGGGGTGTCGATGCCGTAATAACAGGGATGGGTGGTGGGCGGGGAGGAGATGCGCAGATGGACCGACCTGGCCCCGGCCGCGCGCATCATCTTGACGATCTTGCGACTGGTGGTGCCGCGCACGATGGAGTCATCCACCAGAACGATGTTTTTGCCCTCGATGATATAACGATTGGGGTTGAGCTTGATCTTGACCCCGAAATGGCGAATGGTCTGTTGCGGCTCGATGAAGGTCCGGCCCACATAGTGATTGCGAATGATCCCCAGTTCGAACGGCAATCCGGCGGCCTGGGCAAACCCGATGGCCGCGGGCACGCCGGAGTCCGGGACCGGAATCACCATATCCGCGTCGGGGACCGGATGCTCCTGGGCCAGACGCATGCCGATCCCCTTGCGGGAGGCATACACATTCACCCCATCGATGATGGAATCAGGCCGGGCGAAATAGATGTACTCGAAGATGCACAGGCGCCGTTCCTTGATGGGAAAGGGAAAAAAGGACTCGATCCCGTCCGGTCCGATCACCACCACCTCCCCCGGCTCCACATCCCGCACGAACTCGGCTTCGATCAGGTTCAGGGCGCAGGTCTCGGAGGAGAACACATAGCCCGTCTTTCCCACCCGTCCCAACACCAGGGGACGCAATCCGTAAGGGTCCCGCGCGCCGATGATGCACTGCTCGTTCATGGCCAGCAACGCGTAGGAGCCCTGCACCTGACTCAGCGCCTCCACCAGACGCTCGGCGAAGGTCTTGCACCGGGACAAGGCCGTCAGATGGACAATCACCTCCGTGTCCATGGTGGACTGGAAGATCGAACCGCGCCGTTCCAGTTGACGACGCATCTCCACCCCGTTGACCAGATTGCCATTGTGGGCCATGGCCATGCCTCCGTGGGCCGTATCCACCACCAGGGGCTGGCGGTTGCGGGCGCTGGCGCTCCCGCCGGAGGTGGAGTAACGCACATGCCCGATGGCCTGCTTCCCGGTCAGAGAGGCCAGTTCATGTCTCCGGAACACGTCCGCCACCAGCCCGCGTCCCCGATTGGACAGGAACATCCGCTCTTCCACCGAGACGATGCCCGCAGATTCCTGACCCCGATGTTGCAAGGCATACAACCCCAAATAGACCAGATTGGCCGCCTCGGAATTGTCGTAGACGCCGAAAACACCGCACTCATCGTGAAAATGATCATCGGAATAATGTGTCAAATTTAGATTTTCCCATGCAAGGGGTTGCAGCCAATCAACACCGGGCAAAAATAACGCCGTCACACTCCCCTGTCAAAAGCAGGAAAATGAATTGATCCCATCATTCAGATCTATGCATTCCGGATCAAGCCACGAGATGCTCCACCATCTCCGCCAGGGTGGCCACGGGTTGTGGGCGGAGGCCCAATCCCTGGGGCAGGTTCTTCATGCACTGGGTGGGGAGCAGGCAGCGGGTGAAGCCCAGTTTGGCGGCCTCCTTGAGACGGGCGCCGGCATGGGAGACGGCCCGCACCTCCCCTCCCAGTCCCACCTCTCCCAGGATCACCAAACCGGCGTCCACGCTCAGGTTGCGATAGGAGGCGTACAGGGAGGCGGCCACCGCCAGGTCCGCCGCCGGTTCGGTGATGCGAAACCCCCCGGCCACATTGAGGAATAAATCATGGTTGAAAAAGCCCAGTCCCAGCCTTTTTTCCAGGACCGCGGCCAGCATGGCCAGACGGTTGGGATCCAGTCCCAGGGTGGCGCGGCGGGGTTGGGGCAGCATGCTGGCGGCGGCCAGGGACTGGATCTCCACCAGCACGGGCCGGGTCCCCTCCATGCCGGCGAAGACCACCCGGCCAGCCGCCTCCACCGAGCGGTCCGACAGGAACAGTTCCGAGGGATTGGGCACCTCGGCCAGACCGCTTTCGCGCATTTCGAACACGCCGATCTCGTTGGCCGGGCCAAAACGATTCTTGATCGCCCGCAGGATGCGGTAGTCGTGACCCCGCTCCCCCTCGAAGTGGAGGACGGTATCCACCATGTGTTCCAGCACGCGGGGTCCGGCGATTTGGCCGTCCTTGGTGACGTGTCCCACCAGAAACAGCGCCATGTTCCGTTGTTTGGCCAGCATGATGAGCCGCGCGGCGCACTCCCGCACCTGGGTCACGGCCCCGGCCCCGGCGGGAATCCCGTCCGTGACCATGGTCTGGATGGAGTCCACCGCCAGCACCTCCGGCGCGGTGGTTTGCACCGCGTCCATCACCGCCTCCAGGCGATTCTCCATCAGCACCAGCAGCCGGTCACAGGAGAGGGCCAGGCGTTCGCTGCGTTGCTTGATCTGTTGGGGGGACTCCTCGCCGGAGACGTACAGAACACCAAGCTGGACCGAAAGTTTGGCCAGGGAGGTCATCAGCAGGGTGGATTTGCCGATCCCCGGATCCCCGGCGATCAGGATGGCCGAACCAGGGGTCAACCCCCCCCCCAAGGCCCGGTCCAGCTCGCCGATGCCGGTCGCCAGACGGACCTGGGTATCTCCGGGAATGGCGGACAGGGGCATGGGCCGGGAAACGCCGCCCGACAGGGTGCGACCAGCACCCCGGCCCCCGGTGCCGCCGGGTTCCACCTGAAAGGATTTCAGGGTATTCCAGGCCCCGCACGCGGCGCAACGCCCCTCCCAGCGGGCGAAATCCGCCCCGCAATCCTGGCAAACAAATCGCTGCTTTTCTTTTGCCATGGGGCGTCACCGCACTCGTTTGAACCGTTTCTAGGTTACCAGACGCAGATTGGGGGGGGGGCGTTTTTCCGCGGGTTCGGTGGCCAGCGGCTCCCCGCCTCCGTCGATGACCCGCAGTCCGGCCCACCCTTTGTTTTCGGAGGAGGGGGGATGCCCCCCGGATTTGGCGGCCGGTTCGGCGAAGGAGGGGGTGGTCTCCTCCAGGCCGTGTTGGGCGCGGATCTCCTCGGGCATGCTTTCGGTCCAGAACATCCCGTGTTTGGAGTCCGGATTGAAAACCCCCCACAGGGCCTCATACGGGATCACGCAAAAATGGGGAATGCCACCAAAACGGAGTTCCGACTCGATGGTGTCCGGGCCGATGTCGATGGACTGGGGCATGTTGCTGTTCAGGATCAAACGCAACCCGATGTCGCTCGCGAAACGTCTGGGCACCACCACCCCTGGACGGGTGGCGTCCAGACACAGCATCACCCGCCCCTCGCTTTCCAGGAGCAGCCGCACCACATCCGCCTTTTGTGAAGTCTTGATGGTGGTCATGAACTTTCGTAATCCCAGTCACGCCTTGAAGCCGGTCTGATTGCAGAACACACACCCTTTCCCCTGGCACAAGCCGCACCGCTCCCGACCCGACGACACCGGAGCCGCCGCGGGGGGTGGGGAGAAGGTCGGAGAAGGCGGGGGTGGGGAGAAGGCCGGAGGAGGCGGAGCCGCCGCG